>NZ_JBSGZN010000035.1:0-85842 GCF_053611025.1 Streptomyces sp. NPDC054842 | reverse complement strand
GCATACGACAGGGGCGCCCTCTCCCGACGGAGAGGGCGCCCCTGGTTCGCGGTGCGGCCGTGCCTAGCGCAGGCGGGCCATCAGCGCGTGCTCGACGAGTGTGATGAGCGTCGACTTGGCGTCGGCGCGGTGCCGGGCGTCCGTCGTGATGATCGGGGTGTCCGGGCCGATCTGCAGCGCTTCCCGTACCTCGTCGGGGCCGTACGGCTGGTTGCCGTCGAAGCCGTTGAGGGCGATGACGAACGGCAGGCCGCTGTTCTCGAAGTAGTCCACGGCCGGGAAGCAGTCGGCGAGCCTCCGGGTGTCCACGAGAACGACGGCACCGATGGCGCCGCGGACCAGGTCGTCCCACATGAACCAGAAGCGGTCCTGTCCGGGGGTGCCGAACAGGTAGAGGATCAGGTCCTGGTCCAGGGTGATGCGGCCGAAGTCCATGGCGACGGTCGTCGTCGTCTTGTCTCCGGTGTGGGTGAGGTCGTCGATGCCCGCGGATGCGGACGTCATGACGGCCTCGGTGCGCAGCGGGTTGATCTCCGAGACGGCGCCGACGAACGTGGTCTTGCCCACGCCGAAGCCGCCCGCCACCACGATCTTCGCGGACGTGGTGGAGCGGGAAGGCCCTCCGCTAGAGCTTGCGAAGTCCACTGAGCACCCTTTCGAGCAAAGTCACGTCTGGCTGACCGCCGGCGTTCTCGTCGCCGCCGGGCTGATGGATGGCGACCAGGCCCGCCTCCGCCAAGTCGGCGACGAGAATCCTGGCCACGCCGAGAGGGATCGTCAGGAGCGCCGAGATCTCGGCCACCGACTTGATCTCCCGGCAGAGATTGCAGATCCGCTGATGCTCGGGCAACTGCCCCTGCATCTGGTGCGGCTGAGCGGTGGTGTGCACCAGCGCCTCGATGGCGAGCTGGTAGCGGGGCCTGGTACGGCCGCCCGTCATGGCGTACGGACGTACCAGGGGGTTCGACGCCCCCGCGGGCGCCGGCTCGGGTGCGCGTCGCTGCGGCTGCACGGGCTGGATGCGCGGCGCCGGCGGCTGGTCGTACGGCGAGGGACCGGGACCCTGGGGGCCCTGGGGCGCGTACGGCTGACGCCGGTGGCTCGGTGCGGAGGGGAAGTTGTACCGGTTCGGGTTCTGCGAACCGTCACCCTGACCCTGCCCCTGACCGGGGCCGTAGGACCAGTTACCCGAAGACGAATTGCCTGGGGGTGTTGCCACTTTCTCCTCCTCCGACTGTGCCGGGCACCCATCACTGTGATGCCGCGTCCCGAAACCTTATGGCCTAAGGACGCCAAAACGCACCGTCTGTCTGCTAGTTGAGAAGGCTCCCCTGGAGCTCCGCACGAAGATCCGGGGTCAGAACCGTGCCCGCACGGTCCACGAGAAGCGCCATCTCGTACCCGATGAGGCCGATGTCCGCTTCGGGATGTGCGAGGACCGCGAGCGACGAACCGTCGGAAATGGACATCAGGAAGAGGAATCCCCGCTCCATCTCCACAACCGTCTGATTCACGCTGCCACCCTCGAAGATGCGGGAGGCTCCCGCGGTCAACGAGGTAAGTCCGGACGCGACGGCGGCGAGCTGGTCGGCGCGGTCACGGGGAAAGCCTTCGGACATCGCCAGAAGGAGTCCGTCGGCGGAGACCACCACCGTGTGCGACACCCCGGGGGTGTTGTCCACGAAGTTGGTGATCAACCAGTTCAGGTTCTGTGCCGCCTGGCTCATCGGGCTCACACTAACGCTCCTGGTTGTAGGTGCTGTCAGGCCCACTGTGGTGATTCCCAGTGGCCTGGCCGTTCGTGTCACTACCTGCATTGCGTCCCCGCTCGACGCCCCGGCGCAGGTTGCTCAGCCTGCCCCGGACGTCCTCGGGGGCGCGGGAGACCTGGGGGCCGCCCTGGGGGGTCGACTCGGCGGTTCCCTCGACCAGGTTGGCCTTGGGGACCCGACGGGGCAGACCCGAGGAGGTGACCCCGCCCGCCTTGGGCTTGCGGAGCTGCTCGGCGCGCTGCCACCGGTCGTCGTTCGACGAGCGCCAGTCACCGTTGCCCTGCGCGGCCGCGGGCGGATCCTGGTTCGCGCGCTGCTGGTCGTCGTCCCCACCGGGAGTGGATCCGCGGCGCGGCAGCCCGGCGTCGGTCAGCTCGTGGACGGCGGAGGGGCCCGGTCCCGGACGTTCGAAGCCTACGCGGTCCCGCTCGCCCGCGTCAGCCTGTGAGGATTCCGTTTCCGGAGCGTACTCGGACCGGTATCCGCCCTGGTACCCGTCCTGCTGCGGCCAGTCGTCCTGGTAGGACGGCTGCTCGAAGGCGGAGAAGGTCTCCGAGGCGGTGGAGCGGGCGGCGGGCCGCTCCTGCTGCGCCGGCTCCTGGTACCCGGATTCCGGATAGCCGCCGTTCGGCGGGAAGTACGTCTCGTCGTACGCAGGCTGCTGCTGCCCCTCGTACGCCGTCTGCTGGTCGTACGTCGTCTGCTGGTCCTCGTACGTGCCCTGCCCGTTGTCGTACCCGGGCTGCTCGTCGTACGCGGGCTGACCGCTGTCGTACGGGTGCTGCTGGGCGTCGAAGCCGTCCTGGTACCGGGCGGCCTCGATGGCCTCCGGGCCCTGCGCCTGGGCCTCCAGGGCCGCACGGCGCTCCTCGCGCATCAGCGAGCGGCCGACGGGGTCGAGCTCCCGGATGTCGTCCGGGACCTCGTAGCGGCTGTCGTCGAAGCCGAGCTCGGCGGCCGTCCGCATCGGCTGGCCCTGGAAGGGCTCGCCCTGGAACGTCTGCTGCTCGGGGATGATCTGCGAGACGGTGAACTCGTCGCGCTGCATCTGCTGCTCGCCACCGCCACCGTGGGTGATCGCGTCGGGGAGCATGACCAGCGACGTGGTGCCGGCCTGCTCGCCCGAGGGGCGGAGCTGGACGCGGATGCCGTGCCGGTCGGACAGCCGGCCGACCACGAACAGGCCCATGCGCTGGGAGATCGCGACGTCCACGGTCGGCGGGTTGGCCAGCTTGTGGTTGATGTCGGCGAAGTCCTCGGCGGTGAGGCCGATGCCCTTGTCGTGGATCTCGACCATGATGCGGCCGTCGGGCAGCCGGGTCGCGGTGACGCGGACCTTGGTCTGCGGGGAGGAGAACGTCGTCGCGTTCTCCAGCAGCTCGGCCAGCAGGTGCACGAGGTCGGTCACGGCGCGGCCGTGGATCTCGGCCTCCGGGACGCCGGACAGCTCGATGCGCTCGTACTGCTCCACCTCGGAGGAGGCGGCGCGCAGTACGTCGACGAGGGGGACCGGCTGGTCCCAGCGGCGGCCCGGCTCCTCGCCGGCGAGGACCAGGAGGTTCTCGCCGTTGCGGCGCATACGGGTCGCGAGGTGGTCCAGGCGGAAGAGGTTCTCCAGCTGGTCCGGGTCGGCCTCGTTGTTCTCCAGGTCGGTGATCAGGGTCAGCTGGCCCTCGATCAGGGACTGGTTGCGGCGCGACAGGTTGGTGAAGATCGCGTTGATGTTGCCCCGCAGGAGGGCCTGCTCGGCGGCGAGCCGGACGGCCTCGCGGTGGACCTGGTCGAAGGCGCGGGCGACTTCGCCGATCTCGTCGGTCGTGGTGATCGGGATCGGCGTGACCCGGGTGTCGACGCGTCCGGGATCGGTGCGCGAGAGCTGGTCGACCAGCATCGGCAGGCGCTGCTCGGCGACCGCGAAGGCGGCGTTGCGCAGCTGGCGCATGGAGCGGCTCATCTGGCGGGCCACCATGCCGGCCAGGATGAAGGCGGCCAGCAGGGCGAGGACCACGGCGGCACCGGTGATGATCGCGTCGCGCTTGGCGTCGTCCGCGATGCCGGAGGCCTCGGTCACGGCCTTGTCGGCGAGATCCGACTCGATCGTGCGGTAGGCGTTGAACTTGGCGGTGTTGACCGCCCACCAGTTGGGGGCGGTGATGCCCTTGGCGGCGAGCGCCTGGCGCTCCGCGGGGTCCGTGGACGACAGCTTCGCGAGGGCCGAGACCATGGCGGTCGGCTCGGACGGCGGCGGTACGTAGGTCTTGCCCTCGGCCTGGGCGGACGCGGCCGCCTCCTTGGCCTGCTCCTCGCCGTCGGCCTGGAGCTTCTTCTTGGCCGCGTCGAGCTTGGCCGCGTCGGCCGCGGTGCCACCGCCGATGTACTCCTCGACGGCGATGCCCTCGAGGTACGCGTAGGAGGAGAGGGCGACGCGCTGGCTCGTCAGGCTGCCGTTGCCCGGGCCCGGCTTGACCAGCAGGTGCATGCCGATGGACCGCTCCAGGGACAGGGCGGCCTTGGTGAGGGAGATCGCGTAGACGGTCCGGCCGTAGCTGGTGATGTTTCCGGTGCCCAGACCCAGCTCGTTGGCGAACTCCATCAGCGGGTGCTGGATCTGGACGTAGCCCTCTTCGGTCTTCACGCCGGAGAGCTTGCTCGTGTACGCGTTCTTGCGCAGGGAGACCAGGCTGGGCTCGACCTTGCGGAACAGTCCGAGCCGGCGCTCCAGGCCCGGCTTGTCCGGCATGCTCCGGGCGGCCTCGTCGAAGGCGTCGGCGGCCCGGTTCGTGGCGGCGCGTGCCTTGACCACGTCCGGGTTCTTCTCGCCTTCACCGCCGAGCAGGGGGGCGGCCGTGAGGTCGCGTTCCTCGATGAGCTGGTTGGCGTAGGTCAGGGAGGCCCGCACGAGGCGTGCGGTGTTCTGCGCGTCCTCGGCCTCCTGCCAGGTGTCGATCGAGCTCTTCACCTGGAAGCCGCCCATGACCAGGCCGACCAGCACGGGTATGAGCAGGATCGCGTTCAGCCGGGCCGGCACCCGCCAGTTGCGCGGGGAAAAGCGACCGCCGCTCGGGGCGGGCGCCGCCGTCGGCTCGGGGCCGGACACTTGTGCGGGCGCCGCTCCGCGCGGCGGCGGGGTGAAGTTGCCCCGTGCCGACGGCTCGGGACCGTTCTTGCTTCGCCTCACTCGACCAACAACCTCTCGGCGTCGGCACCTACGTTGTGCCGCGGTGTCTCCAGCGCCCTGTCTACTGGGCAGTTCAGGCATTCCAGCACGTCAGGCAGCGCTCTTCCAAACACTCGGAACCCAACATTCCGTGTGATGTAAGCCCTAGATAAAACGGTCATAAAGAACGAGCCCCGTCAAATGGCGGGGCCTTCATGAGCGCAGCGACACCGAGCGACCGCGTCGCGTGGCGGCCTGAGCGGATATCTCTGTCGAAACGTTATGAACACTGAGGCCGGCCGTGTCAAAGGACACAGCCGGCGCCAGCGAATCTACGACAACTGCCGTACGGCGCTGCCGATTTGGATCATGGGGAGCCTGGACGACTACCGCAGGCGGGCCATCAGGGCGTGCTCGACCAGGGTGATCAGCGCGCTCTTCGCGTCGGCGCGGTGCCGGGCGTCCGTCGTGATGATCGGGGCGTCCGGACCGATCTGCAGGGCCTCGCGCACCTCCTCGGGCGAGTACGGCTGGTGCCCGTCGAAGCCGTTGAGGGCGATGACGAACGGCAGCCCCGAGTTCTCGAAGTAGTCGACCGCGGGGAAGCAGTCGGCGAGCCTGCGGGTGTCCACGAGAACGACGGCACCGATGGCGCCGCGGACCAGGTCGTCCCACATGAACCAGAAGCGGTCCTGTCCGGGGGTGCCGAACAGGTACAGGATCAGGTCCTGGTCCAGGGTGATACGGCCGAAGTCCATGGCCACCGTGGTGGTGGTCTTGTCCCCGGTGTGGGTGAGGTCGTCGATGCCCGCGGACGCGGACGTCATGACGGCCTCGGTGCGCAGGGGGTTGATCTCCGAGACGGCGCCGACGAACGTGGTCTTGCCCACGCCGAAGCCACCTGCCACCACGATCTTCGCGGAGGTGGTCGCCCGGCCTCCGTCAGAGCTTGCGAAGTCCACTGAGCACCCTTTCGAGCAGTGTCACGTCAGGTGCACCGCCGTTGTTCTCGTCGCCGCCCGGCTGGTGGATGGCGACGAGTCCCGCCTCGGCGAGGTCCGCGACAAGAATCCTGGCCACACCAAGAGGCATCGACAGCAGAGCCGAGACCTCGGCCACCGACTTCACCTCTCGGCAGAGGTGGCATATTCGCTGGTGCTCGGGGAGCAGCCCCATCAGCTGCGCCGGGTCGGCCGTGGTGCTGATCAGCGCCTCGATCGCGAGCTGGTAACGCGGCCGGGTCCGGCCGCCGGTCATCGCATACGGACGTACCAGCGGCTGGTCGCCCTCGTCTCCGTACGGCTCAGCGTACGGATCATGAGAGGCGGTGGGCGGGGTCATGAATCCTCCGGGCGGGACAGCAAGTCGGTCAGTCGTGCCGTCGGGGAAGGGCCGGTGGGGGGATTGTGTCGGCCGGACGGTGATTGCGTGAGTTCGCTGGAACCAGGGCCGTCAGTGGAGCAGACTTCCCTGTAGTTCGGCACGCAGGTCGGGCGTGAGCACGGCGCCCGCGCGGTCGACCAGCAGTGCCATCTCGTAGCCGACAAGGCCGATGTCGCACTCGGGGTGGGAGAGGACCGCCAGCGACGATCCGTCCGAGACGGACATCAGGAAGAGGAAGCCGCGCTCCATCTCGACGACGGTCTGGGCCACCGTGCCGCCCTCGAAGATCCGGGATGCCCCGGCCGTGAGCGAGGTGAGCCCGGACGCGACCGCCGCGAGCTGGTCGGCGCGATCGCGCGGGAAGCCTTCGGACATCGCCAGAAGGAGTCCGTCGGCGGACACGACGACGGTGTGGGACACCCCTGGGGTGTTGTCCACGAAGTTGGTGATCAACCAGTTCAGGTTCTGTGCCGCCTGGCTCATCGGGCTCAACTAGTGCTCCTGCTGGTGAGTGGGGCTGGGGAAGCTGCCGGTCTGGCCACTACCGGCCTGGCGACCCTGCTGGATGCCCCGACGGAGATTGGTCAGCCGGCCGCGTACGTCATCGGGCGCACGCGATACCTGCGGACCGGGCTGGTGCTGTTGCTGCTGAGCCGTGCCCGCGACGAGGTTCGCACGCGGTACCCGGCGCGGCAGGCCTGAGGTGGTGACCCCGCCTGCCGACGGTTGACGGACGCGCTCTGCCTGCCGGACGAGGTCGTCGTTCGGAGAGCTGCGCCACGAGGAGGTGGCCGGCGGACCGGCCTGCCGTGCGGGTGCCGGCGCCTGAGACTGCGGCTGGAAGGCCTGCGCGGAACCCTGCGAGCCGTTGTGCCGCCCGCCGCCCTGGTGCTGACCGCCCTGCGCCTGGCCGCCCTGCGGCTGCGCCTGACCGCCCTGCGCCTGACCGTGGAACCAGTTGGTCTCCAGCGTGTCGTACAGCGGCGTGCGGCCGTCGCCCGGACCCGCCGGCGGCAGGGCCTCGGGCTCCTGCGGACGCGCGGGACGCTGCTGCGGCGCCTGCTGGCGCGGGGCGCCGAAGTCGGCCGGACCGCCGCCGTTGACCTGCGGCCGCTCGAACTGGCCGGTGGCCGACGGGTCCTGCGCGCCGTAGCCCTGGGCCGGGAACTGGCCCGTGGCGGACGGTGACGTCTGGCCGCCGTACAGGTCGGAGCGGGCGAACGACCCGGTGTTCTGCGGCGCCGCAGCGCCGGGGCGCGGGGCGTCGTAGTCCGGGCGGGGGAACTCGGAGGTGGAGCCGACGCCCTGACGGTCGTCGATCCGCGGGATCTCCGAGGTCGCGCCCGGACCCTGGCGGTCGTCGATCCGCGGCAGCCGCGAGGTCGAGGACAGCGGGTCCGGCTCCTCGTGTCCGCGCGGGGTGTCGAGCGAGGCACGCGGCACCGGCGGCTGGGCGTTCTCGTCGCTCCAGCTCGGCCGCTGCTGGGCGTTGCCGCCGGGCAGCTCGGCCCGGGCACCGCCACCGCGGCCGGGGAGCTGCGGCCTGCGCCGGCGGGACTCCTTGGGCTGCTGCGGGGGCGCGGCCGCGGGGCCGGCCTGCTGCGTGCCGGCCGCCGTGTCGCCGAACCCGCCCTGGTGGGCGCCGGGCGCGGCGTCACCGAAGCCGCCCCGGCGGGAGCCGGTGCCTGCGTCGTTGAAGTTCTGCGGGGTGCCGGTACCGGCGGCCTGGAGGCCCTGCGGGGCACCCGGCGCGCTCTGCCCGAACCCGCCGGCACCGGCACCGGCCGGAGCCGGCCTGCCCTGCGCCGGGTTGTTCTGGCCGTGCTGCGGCGCGCCGGGACCCTGCGGTCCGCGTGCTCCGCCCTGGCCGCCGGGGCGACCGCCCTGGTTGCTGGTGGGCAGTGCGGCGCGCGGCCCCTGGCCGGCGCCCACCTGTCCGCGCTGCGGAGCGGCACCGAGGAGCCCGCCGCCGGCGGCGGGAGCACCCGCGCCGAGGGAGGGACCGCCCTGGCCGCCCTGGCCGCGGCGGGCCGCGGCGACACCGGCCGCGGCCTGCGCCGCCGCCGGGCCACCGGTGCCCTGAGCGCCCTGTCCCGGCTTGCCGGGGAGCTTCTTGCCCTGGGCGACGTCCACGGGCAGCATGACGAGGGCCGTCGTGCCGCCGGAGTCGGACGGGCGGAGCTGGATGCGGATGCCGTGTCGCTGCGACAGGCGGCCGACCACGAACAGACCCATGCGGCGGGAGACCGACACGTCCACGGTGGGCGGCGACGCGAGCCGCTCGTTGATCGCGGCCAGGTCCTCGGGGGAGAGGCCGATGCCGGTGTCGTGGATCTCGATCAGCACGCGGCCGTCGGGCAGCGCGTGACCGGTGACCTTGACCTTGGTCTGCGGGGAGGAGAACGAGGTGGCGTTCTCCAGCAGCTCGGCGAGCAGGTGCACGAGGTCGTTGACCACGCGGCCGGCCACTTCGGTGGTCGGCACCGAGGACAGCTCGATGCGCTCGTACTGCTCCACCTCGGAGGCGGCGGCGCGGAGCACGTCGACCAGCGGGACCGGGCGGGTCCACCTGCGGCCCGGCTCCTCACCGGCGAGGACGAGGAGGTTCTCGCCGTTACGGCGCATGCGGGTCGCGAGGTGGTCGAGCTTGAACAGCGAGGACAGCTGGTCCGGGTCGGCCTCGCGGGACTCCAGCTCGGAGATGAGCGAGAGCTGACGCTGGATGAGGCCCTGCGAACGGCGCGAGAGGTTGGTGAACATCGCGTTGACGTTGCCTCGCAGGAGGGCCTGCTCGGCGGCCAGTCGGACGGCCTCGCGGTGCACGTCGTCGAAGGCCGCGGCCACCTGGCCGATCTCGTCCCGGGAGTGCACACCGACCGACTCGACGGAGGTGTCGACGTCCTGCGGGTCGGACTCGGAGAGCTGCTTGACCAGCTCGGGCAGGCGGTCCTGGGCGACCCTGGTCGCGGTGTCCTGGAGCCGGCGCAGCGAGCGGATCATGGACCGGGCGACGACGAAGGCGCCGACCAGCGAGACACCGAGGACGAGCAGGATCAGCGCACCGGAGACGAGCGCCTCGCGCTCGGACTCGCTGCGCAGCTCACGGGCCTTCTGCTCCATCTGGTTCAGGAGGGTCAGCTCGAGCCTGGACATCGTCTCGATCTTCGTCGAGTCGTCGTCCAGCCAGTCCCGGTACGAGAGCTTGCCCTGCGAACGCATCCCCGCTTCGCTGTTCAGCACACGGCTCGCGTAGCGGTCCGCCGCCTCGATCGTGGGGTTGTTCGAGTTCATGAGCTTGGTCAGGTCCTCGGCGCCCTCGCCGTAGATGTTGTTGAAGGCGTCCAGCTCGGACTTCTGGCTGGTCTGGGCGGAGAGGGCGTACAACCGGTCGTTCGAGGACAGCGAGCCGAAGGTGTCGTCGTTCGCGGGCAGCGACGCGGCGATGACGGCGCGCTGGATGGACGCGTACTCCTTGGCGGAGGAGAAGGCCGACAGGGCGCGGGTGCGCTGGATCATCTCCGGGTTGCTGGTCGCCTCGGCCATGTCCTGGGAGAGGTCGAGCAGCTGGGAGATGAGGCGGTGGTACGCCTCGACGGTCTGCGCGGAGTTCTTGGGGTCCTTGTAGGCGCCGTTGCGGATGGTGTTGAGGTTGCCCAACTGCTCCGCGATGCCGACGACGCTGTCGCGGACGCCCGTGAGCTGTCCGTTCGCGCTCGCGTCGTCGACTTCCTGGGTGCCGGTGAGGAAGGCCTTGGTCGCGTCGTCCGTCTTCTTGCGGACGCCCTGGACCGTGAAGTCGGTCGCCGTGTTGCCGTGGGCGAGGGGACCGGCCGACTCGTCGCGCTCGTCCTGCAGCGCGACGGCGAGTTCGGTCGCCTGCTTCGTCATGTCCGTCAGCAGCTTCATGTTGTCGAGCTGCTGGATGTCGTCCATGGACTGGTTGATGCGCAGCGCGCCGAGCGAGGTCGCGGCGACCACGGGGAGCGCGAGCAGCGAGACCAGACGGGTCGAGATGCGCCAGTTGCGCAGCGCTATTCGCGAGCCGGGGCCGGTCGGGCCCTTCGGCGTCCCGGCCGTCGTGCCGGCGCCCTTCGCGCCGGACCGCGCGGAGCGGTCGCCGCTGCCACCGCCGGACTCGGCCGGTCCCGGGTTCTGGGCGTGCTGGGGCGAGGAACCGCGGTCGGTCCCGCCGTGCGGCTCCGGCTCCGCCGAAGCGCTGCCATCCCTCTTGAAACGTCCCTGCACTAGCGTCGCAACCTCTGGACCAGGCGTCCCTCCGCGCGAGCGGCGAGGACGGTGTCGGCGTCGTTCAAGGGCGCAGTGCGCCCCCTGGTGGTCGTGAGTGACCGGCGCTGGCTCCCCCTTCCCGCCGCCACTCGGCGCTGCGTTGCGCCCCTGCGCGCCGGTTCCATCCCGCGGCGGTCCGTGGAATTCCAGCACAGTGCAGGATCTCCAACAAGGCCCGAGTACCGGGCTGTGACCACTGTGACACCTTGTGAGGGACGCGTCACGAGACGTGCAAAGCGATCTCGTACATAAAGGGCGTATCAGTACGCATCCCTGCGGTGGACCGGGTGTCCCAGTCGCCATGATCAGGAGCGGAATACGCGGTTCAGTGGAGCAATGTCCGTTTCGCCCGATGGGGCCGAGAGTCTGCTTTGCGGCTTTTACCCGCTCCTCAGTGAGCAAACTCACACGGAAATCATGGCGTCTTCACGCCATCGCCAGGGAATTGAATGTTTAGCCTGACGCTTTACAGGGATGGCGTATCCGACAACCCGCGCCTCCGCGAGGCCCCTTGGGGCCCGCCGGGCGCCCGTACCGACGAGGTCGAGAACAACAGTGAAGACCACGATGCTGTTCCACAACATTGCCAACCCGCGACGCACGACGCTGGCGCACCTCACCGACGCCGAAGAGCTGCAGACGCCGGAACGGCCGGAGCACTCCGTGGAGCTTCCCGCGCAGACCGCCAACCCCCGCCGCACGATCCTGATGGAAGCCCCCGTCGCGGCCGCCGTCGCCGAGTAGTACGCGCCGGGGCCGCCATCCGTTCACCGGAGCGGCCCCGGACACCCGGGGGGCATCCTCTCCCGGCGCCGGCCGGGGACCCGTCGCGCGTCCCCGCCCGGCGTTCCCGTGGCGCCGCCGACACGCGTGGGTCGCCCGCCCCCGGCCGCGTTAGCCTGGAGCGTCAGACTCCAGCCGGCTCAGCAGAGGGGCGCAACGATCCCGTGCGCATCGCCAGATTCTCCATCGACGGCAACGTCGCTTTCGGCGCGGTCGAGGGCGACAGGCCGGACGAGCTCGTCCTCGACATCATCAAGGGCATCCCGTTCGCGGACTTCGAGCTCTCCGGTACGAAGGTCCCGCTGAGCAAGGTCAGGCTGCTGCCCCCGGTGCTCCCGAACAAGGTCGTGGCCTTCGGGCGCAACTACGCGGAGCACGCGGCGGAGCTCGGCAACGACGTGCCGGACGCCCCGTTCGCCTTCTTCAAGCCGTCGACCTCCGTCACCGGCCCGGGCGACGAGATCGCGTACCCCTCCTTCTCGAACGAGCTGCACCACGAGGCGGAACTCGCCGTGGTGATCGGCCGCATGTGCCGTGAGGTCCCGCGCGAGCGCGTCAAGGACGTCATTCTCGGCTTCACCTGCGCCAACGACATCACCGCACGCGACGTGCAGAAGCGCGAGAAGCAGTGGGCGCGGGCCAAGGGCTTCGACTCCTCCTGCCCGCTCGGCCCCTGGGTGGAGACGGACCTCGAACTGTCGGCGATCGCCGAGGGCATCACCATCCAGTGCACGGTCAACGGGCAGCAGCGCCAGCTCGGCCGCACCAGCGAGATGATCCACTCCGTCGAGGACCTGATCGTCAACATCACCGAGGCCATGACGCTGCTCCCCGGCGACGTGATCCTCACGGGCACCCCCGCGGGGGTCGGCCCCCTCAACGTCGGCGACGAGGTCGCCGTCACCATCGAAGGCATCGGCACTCTCACCAACAAGGTGATCAAGCGTGGCTAACGGCTCCTCCCCCAATTCCTCGACTCCGCTCGTACAGGGGGTACCCCCACGCGTACGTTTCTGTCCCTCCCCGACCGGCAACCCCCACGTGGGCCTGGTCCGCACCGCCCTGTTCAACTGGGCGTTCGCCCGGCACCACGAGGGCACGCTGGTCTTCCGCATCGAGGACACCGACGCGGCCCGCGACTCCGAGGAGTCGTACCGCCAGCTGCTCGACTCGATGCGCTGGCTGGGCTTCGACTGGGACGAGGGCCCCGAGGTCGGCGGCCCGCACGCGCCGTACCGCCAGTCGCAGCGCATGGACCTCTACAGGGACGTCGCCGCGAAGCTGCTCGACGCCGGGCGCGCGTACCACTGCTACTGCTCGACGGAGGAGCTGGACGCCCGCCGCGACGCCGCCCGCGCCGCCGGCAAGCCGTCCGGCTACGACGGCCACTGCCGCGAGCTGACCGCCGAGCAGAAGGCGGCCTACGAGGCGGAGGGCCGTACGCCCATCGTCCGCTTCCGCATGCCCGACGAGCCGATCACCTTCACGGACCTGGTCCGCGGCGAGATCACCTACCTCCCGGAGAACGTGCCGGACTACGGCATCGTCCGCGCGAACGGCGCCCCGCTCTACACGCTGGTCAACCCGGTCGACGACGCCCTCATGGAGATCACCCACGTCCTGCGCGGCGAGGACCTGCTCTCCTCCACGCCCCGCCAGATCGCCCTCTACAAGGCGCTGACGGAGCTGGGCATCGCCAAGGAGACCCCCGCCTTCGGCCACCTGCCGTATGTGATGGGTGAGGGCAACAAGAAGCTCTCCAAGCGCGACCCGCAGTCCTCGCTGAACCTCTACCGCGAGCGCGGCTTCCTCCCGGAGGGCCTGCTCAACTACCTCTCGCTGCTGGGCTGGTCGCTCTCCGCCGACCGCGACATCTTCTCCGTGGACGAGATGGTCGCCGCCTTCGACATCGCCGACGTGAACCCCAACCCGGCCCGCTTCGACCTCAAGAAGGCCGAGGCGATCAACGCCGACCACATCCGCATGCTCGACGTGAAGGACTTCACCGAGCGCTGCGCGCCCTGGCTGAAGGCCCCCTTCGCGCCCTGGGCGCCGGAGGACTTCGACGAGGCGAAGTGGCAGGCCGTCGCGCCGCACGCGCAGACCCGCCTCAAGGTCCTCTCCGAGATCACGGACAACGTCGACTTCCTGTTCCTCGCGGAGCCGGTCTTCGACGAGGCGCACTGGACCAAGGCGATGAAGGAGGGCTCGGACGCCCTGCTGCGCACGGCCCGCGCCAAGCTGGAGGCGGCCGACTGGTCGAGCCCCGACTCCCTCAAGGAGGCCGTCCTGGCCGCCGGCGAGGAGCACGGCCTCAAGCTCGGCAAGGCCCAGGCCCCGGTCCGCGTCGCCGTCACCGGCCGCACGATCGGCCTGCCGCTCTTCGAGTCCCTGGAGATCCTGGGCAAGGAGAAGACCCTGGCCCGCGTCGACGCGGCCCTGGCCCGGCTGGCCGCGTAGCCGCGCACGGCAGCACACCGAAGGGGGCGGCGTCCGGTCCGGACGCCGCCCCCTTCCGTCGTCGTACGCCCTTCTCCGACCCCCGGACAGGCGGGCCCGGCCGGAGTTACCGTCGGGGCATGAGCATCAGGGCCGTGGTCTGGGACATCGACGACACGATCTTCGACTACACGACCGCGGACCGCTCCGGCATGCGCGGGCACCTGGCCGCCGAGGGCCTGCTCGACGCGTACGGGACCGTCGAGCTGGCACTCTCCCACTGGCGGGAGCACACCGACCGGCAGTGGGCGCGGTTCGCGGCGGGGGAGGCGACCTTCGAGGAGCAGCGCCGGGACCGCGTACGGGCCTTCCTCGGCCGGGAGCTGACCGACGCCGAGGCCGACGCCTGGTTCCACCGTTACCTCGGTCACTACGAGGCCGGGTGGGCCCTCTTCCCGGACGTGCTGCCCGTCCTGGACGCGCTCGCCGGCAGTCACCGGCACGCCGTGCTGTCCAACTCCAGCCTGCACGTGCAGGAGCGCAAGCTGCGCGTCCTCGGGGTGCGCGACCGCTTCGAGGCGGTCCTGTGCGCGGCCGAGCTGGGCGTCTCCAAGCCCGCCCCCGAGGCCTTCCACGCGGCCTGCGACGCCCTCGGGCTGCCGCCGGGGCAGGTCGCGTACGTCGGCGACCACCCGGAGATCGACGGCCGGGGCGCCGCCGAGGCCGGGCTGCTCTCCGTGTGGATCGACCGTGACGGCGCCCACACCGTCACGGCGGTGCCGGCCGCCGGCCCCCGGCGGATCGCCTCGCTGGCCGAACTCCCCGCGCTCCTCGGCGCCGATACCCGTTTTGGAGCGCCGTCCACCTTCGGGTAATGTTCTTCCTGCGCCGCCGGAGAGCGGGCCGAAAGGCCGGAACCCCGAGGCGCAAGCTAGAACGAAGTCCCTGTGGGGATGGCGTTTCAGTGGCCTATGGTGTAATTGGCAGCACGACGGTTTCTGGTTCCGTTAGTCTAGGTTCGAGTCCTGGTAGGCCAGCTCGCAGAGCTTATCTGCATCGCAGAGTCCAGTCTCTGCAAGGCCCCCGTTGTGTAGCGGCCTAGCACGCCGCCCTCTCAAGGCGGTAGCGCCGGTTCGAATCCGGTCGGGGGTACAGATCCTTCCCAGGGGGACAGTCCGGGTCGCACCCGCTGACTCTCATGCAGGATCGCTAGGGCCCCCGTTGTGTAGCGGCCTAGCACGCCGCCCTCTCAAGGCGGTAGCGCCGGTTCGAATCCGGTCGGGGGTACTCGGTGGTCTAGACCATCATTGGGCTATGGTGTAATTGGCAACACGACGGTTTCTGGTTCCGTTGTTCTAGGTTCGAGTCCTGGTAGCCCAGCTGGATCACTCGTGATCCTCGCCCCCGTTGTGTAGCGGCCTAGCACGCCGCCCTCTCAAGGCGGTAGCGCCGGTTCGAATCCGGTCGGGGGTACGCGGTCCGCAGGGCCTCCACTCCGGTGGGGGCCCTGCGGCGTTCCCGGCCCCGAGCTGCGCCCCTGCGGTGGGCGCGCGGTCGCCGGGAGCCCCCGAGTGTCCCGCGCCCCGTGCCGCCGCTCACTCGATGCCGTACCGCCGCGCCGACTCCTCCTCCTGCGCCAGCCGGTGCAGCGCCTTCAGCACCGGCTCGAAGAGCACCGCGGCCGCGACAGCCGTCTCCACCTTCTCGGCCTCCGACGGGTGCGTCTCCACGAAGTCCAGGTCGCGTACGGCCGCCCGGTGCATCAACTCCGCGTACGGCGCCATGAGTTCGGCGTCCCAGGGATAGCCGAGCCGGATCAGCGTGGCCACCGCCACCACCAGCGACCGGTGCACGGGGGAGAGGGTGCTCAACTCACGTGCCGTTTCCCAGCCCAGCATCTCCAGCAGCCGGTCCACCTCGCGCCGCGCGGTGACCACGGCCGGGTCCCGCTCGTCCGGCTCGGGCCCCTGCGGCAGCGCCCACAGCGCCGCGCCCAGCCGGATCGTGCGGCCCAGCGAGTCGTCGTCGACATGGCCGAGGATCTCCCGCGCCGTCGCCACCGGCACCCCGCCCACCT
Source organism: Streptomyces sp. NPDC054842 (assembly GCF_053611025.1). Taxonomy (NCBI): domain Bacteria; kingdom Bacillati; phylum Actinomycetota; class Actinomycetes; order Kitasatosporales; family Streptomycetaceae; genus Streptomyces; species Streptomyces sp. NPDC054842. The sequence goes on along the minus strand of NZ_JBSGZN010000035.1, from coordinate 69,944 downwards.
GGATCAGCGCGCGGACCAGCCGCAGCCGGCGCAAATGACCCTCGTCGTACTCGGCGGTCGTCGCGCCGATCCGGCGGCCGGGCGTCAACAGGCCTTCCCGCAGGTAGTACTTGATGGTCGCGAGGGACACGCCGCTTCGCTCGCTCAGTTCGGTCAGCCGCATGTCTTGCGCCCCTTCATGGATAACGGCACTATCCAAGCATCAGGCACTTGGATAGTGCCGTTATCCAACACGGGGGCCTCATGTTCGCCAGACCGGTCGCGGGCCGCATCACCGCAGACACCGAGGGGGACGTGGTCGTCCTGCTGATCGGGATGCGCATCAACCACTTCTGGGCCGTGCACCACTGGCTTCCGGTGCTCGCGGCGATGCCCCGCATGCTGCGCGAACTGGCCCGCGACCGGAGCCGGGGCCTGCTCGGCCACGTCCTGCTGACCGCCTCCCCGCGCACGTACTACGTGGTCCAGTACTGGGAGTCCAAGGAGAAGCTCTACGCGTACGCGGCGGCGCCGGACATGTTCCACCACCGGGCGTGGGCGGCCGTCAACCGCAAGGAGCGGGCGGGCAAGGTCCGTCAGCACGTGGGGCTCTGGCACGAGGCGTACGTCGTCCCCGAGGGGTCGTACGAGTCGATCTACGTCGACATGCCGCCCTTCGGTCTCGCCGCCGCGCACGGTCACCTGCCGCTGGAGAAGCGGGGGAGGCGGGCGGCCGACCGCTTCGCGCACCGGTCGGCCGGGGCGGCGGAGGGCGAGGTGCGGGGAGCGGCATCGGAGGGGTGTCCGGTGGCCCGGGGCGTGCCGGGGGCCGAGGAGGGGACGGCGGCCGGGTAGTCCGACGCGACGGGTGCCGGGCGGGCGGCGCACGGTCCGGTGGGGGAGTCACCCGGCGGTAGCGCCGCGTCGCGGTGACGGAGGCGGCGGCGGGCCGGCCTCGGGAAGGGCGGCCGGTCGCGGGCCGGAGATGCGCGAGGTGTCCTGGCGCGGGGGTGCCGGTGAGGGGGAGGGCCTGCCGCGGCGTTGAGGCCGGCCCCGCCCCGGTCGGGTCAGCCCGTGCGGCGCAGGGCCTCGGAGAGGCGTCCGGCGGCGTCGATGACCGCCTGGGCGTGCATCCGCCCCGGGTGGCGGGTCAGGCGCTCGATCGGTCCGGAGACCGAGACGGCGGCGACCACGCGGTTCGACGGGCCGCGGACCGGCGCGGAGACGGACGCGACGCCCGGCTCGCGCTCGCCGATCGACTGGGCCCAGCCCCGGCGCCGTACGCCCGACAGGGCCGTCGCCGTGAAGCGGGCGCCCTGAAGGCCGCGGTGCAGCCGCTCGGGCTCCTCCCACGCCATCAGGATCTGGGCCGAGGAGCCCGCCTTCATCGTGAGCGTCGAACCCACCGGGACCGTGTCCCTGAGGCCCGAGAGGCGCTCGGCGGCGGCGACGCAGATACGCATGTCGCCCTGCCGGCGGTAGAGCTGCGCGCTCTCGCCCGTGATGTCGCGCAGATGCGTGAGCACCGGGCCCGCCGTCGCGAGCAGGCGGTCCTCGCCCGCGGCCGCGGCCAGCTCGGCGAGGCGCGGACCGAGAATGAAACGGCCCTGCATGTCGCGCGCCACCATGCGGTGGTGTTCAAGTGCCACGGCGAGGCGATGTGCCGTGGGTCGTGCCAGCCCGGTCGCCGCGACCAGCCCTGCGAGGGTGGCCGGACCGGACTCCAGGGCGCTCAGGACAAGGGCTGCCTTGTCCAGAACTCCTACGCCGCTACTGTTGTCCATGAAACGATACTCGCGTCTCACTCTGTGAAACGCAAGTTCAATTTTCCGTGGAACGCGCCACCCTTGTAGACACAGCGGCCCGCGACCAACGGGCCCGGTGGCAGACGTCCGGACGAGGGGTACGCACGTCGCCGCCCCGGAGATCTCTAGTTGGGCCGGCGCCACACGAGCCGGCCGGAGGGAAAGCGATGGGTAGGACACTCGCGGAGAAGGTCTGGGACGACCACGTCGTCCGGCGCGCCGAGGGCGAGCCCGACCTCCTCTTCATCGATCTGCACCTGCTGCACGAGGTGACCAGCCCGCAGGCCTTCGACGGCCTCCGTCAGGCCGGCCGTCCGGTGCGCCGCCTCGACCTCACCATCGCCACCGAGGATCACAACACCCCGACCCTCGACATCGACAAGCCCATCGCGGACCCGGTCTCCCGGGCCCAGCTGGAGACGCTGCGCAAGAACTGCGCGGAGTTCGGCGTCCGGCTGCACTCGCTGGGCGACGTCGAGCAGGGCGTCGTCCACGTGGTGGGACCGCAGCTGGGCCTGACCCAGCCGGGCACCACCGTGGTCTGCGGCGACTCCCACACCTCCACGCACGGCGCCTTCGGCGCGCTGGCGTTCGGCATCGGCACCTCGCAGGTCGAGCACGTGCTGGCCACCCAGACGCTGCCGCTGGCCCGCCCCAAGACCATGGCCATCACGGTCGACGGCGAACTGCCCGAGGACGTCACGGCCAAGGACCTGATCCTGGCGATCATCACGAAGATCGGCACCGGCGGCGGCCAGGGCTACATCCTGGAATACCGCGGCTCGGCCATCGAGAAGCTTTCGATGGAAGCCCGGATGACCATCTGCAACATGTCGATCGAGGCCGGCGCCCGCGCGGGCATGATCGCCCCCGACGAGACGACCTTCGAGTACATCAAGGGCCGCGACCACGCCCCCGTGGGCGAGGACTGGGACGCGGCCGTCGCGTACTGGAAGACCCTGAAGTCCGACGAGGACGCGGAATTCGACGCCGAGGTCGTCATCGACGCCGCCTCGCTGGCGCCGTTCGTCACCTGGGGCACCAACCCGGGCCAGGGCGCACCCCTTTCGGCGGCCGTCCCCGATCCGGCTTCGTACGAGGACGCTTCGGAGCGCCACGCCGCCGAAAAGGCCCTGGAGTACATGGGGTTGACCGCGGGGCAGCCGCTGCGCGAGATCAAGGTGGACACGGTCTTCGTAGGTTCGTGCACCAACGGCCGCATCGAGGACCTGCGCGCCGCCGCCGCCATCGTCGAGGGCCGCAAAGTCGCCGACGGCGTACGCATGCTGGTCGTCCCCGGCTCCGCGCGGGTCGGCCTCCAGGCCGTCTCCGAGGGCCTGGACGTGGTCTTCAAGGAGGCCGGCGCCGAATGGCGGCACGCGGGCTGCTCGATGTGCCTGGGCATGAACCCGGACCAGCTGGCCCCCGGTGAGCGCTCCGCGTCCACCTCCAACCGCAACTTCGAGGGCAGGCAGGGCAAGGGCGGCCGTACGCATCTGGTCTCGCCGCAGGTCGCCGCCGCCACCGCCGTGCTGGGCCGTCTGGGCTCGCCTGCCGACCTGTCCGACGCGCCTGCCGACCGTACGCCCGCTGGAGTCTGAGACGTCATGGAAGCATTCACCACGCACACCGGCCGCGCCGTCCCGCTGCGCCGCAGCAACGTCGACACCGACCAGATCATCCCCGCTCACTGGCTCAAGAAGGTGACCCGGGACGGCTTCGAGGACGGGCTGTTCGAGGCCTGGCGCAAGGACCCGTCGTTCATCCTCAACCAGCCCGAGCGCGCGGGCGCGACGGTCCTGGTCGCCGGTCCCGACTTCGGTACGGGCTCCTCGCGCGAGCACGCCGTCTGGGCCCTCCAGAACTACGGCTTCAAGACCGTGATCTCGTCCCGCTTCGCCGACATCTTCCGGGGCAACTCGCTGAAGAACGGCCTGCTCACCGTGGTGCTGGAGCAGGCGACCGTGGACGCGCTGCAGGACCTCGCCGAGAAGGACCCCGAGGCCGAGATCACGGTCGACCTGGAGGCCCGCGAGGTGCGCGCCGAGGGCATCACCGCCGCCTTCGAGCTCGACGAGAACGCCCGCTGGCGGCTGCTGAACGGGCTGGACGACATCTCCATCACCCTGCAGAACGAGGGCGACATCGCCGCGTACGAGTCGAAGCGCCCCTCGTACAAGCCGAAGACGCTCCAGGTCTGACAGGTGGGCCGGAACGACGGCTGACACAAGGCTGGTTTCAGCCACCCGCAACACCCCTCTGTACCCCCAATCGTGGACGGTTGGGGGTACAGCCGTGTCTGCTCCCGAAGCACCTTCCCGGTGTCCCCTCGACCTGCCAACTCCCCGTGTTAGGGCGGCCGTTGGCGGGGTAGGCGAACCGGAAAGCCGCACGGCGCCGGGGTGTTCGCCGGGCCGCCACAGGCCGCAGTTGCCCCCTGCGCAGGCGACAACTCGCCCCAGATGGCACAATCTGTGCATGGAACACGACGGCCAACTCGAGCTCTATACGGCGGTCGCGGCCCAACTGAAGGAAGCGCACACACAAGTGCGCGCACTGCAAGTCCCGGAGGGCGTACGGATGGCGCTGGCCCGGAAGCTGCTGGTCATTACGGCCGTGGCCAAGCACGATCTCGCCGATGCGACAAGGCGTCTGGAGCGGTTCATGGCGGACCTCGACGAGGGTCGATTCCCGGAAGAGGAACGCTGAGAACTCCGCGACAGCCCGAGTTCGTTGCGGCACAAGGGTGATTAGCCCGTTTCGTGTTTGATTTGCGGTATATATCTGCCTAACGTGCGAAAACGCTTGAACACTTTCGTTCTGGCAATGTCTCCGAAGGGGAAGACGTGAACAAGGCGCAGCTCGTAGAAGCGATTGCGGACAAGGTCGGTGGCCGTCAGCAGGCCGCCGACGCGGTCGACGCCGTACTGGACGCGGTCGTCCGTGCGGTCGTCAGCGGCGAAAGGGTCTCGGTCACCGGCTTCGGTTCGTTCGAGAAGGTCGACCGCCCGGCCCGCTACGCCCGCAACCCGCAGACGGGAGAGCGTGTTCGGGTCAAGAAGACCTCGGTGCCGCGCTTCCGCGCCGGTCAGGGCTTCAAGGACCTGGTGAGCGGTTCCAAGAAGCTGCCGCGCGGCGGCGAGGTCGCCGTCAAGAAGGCCCCCAAGGGCAGCCTGACCGGCGGTGCTTCCGCGACGGTCAAGAAGGCCGCGGCCAAGAAGGCGACGGGCGCCGCCAAGAAGGCCACGGGCGCCGCCAAGAAGACCACCGCCGCCGCGAAGAAGGCGACGCCGACGGCGGCCAAGAAGACCACCGCCACGGCGAAGAAGGCCACGGCGAAGAAGACCACCGCCAAGAAGGCCGCCACCGGCACCAAGAAGGCCGCGGCCAAGAAGACCACCGCCACGAAGGCGACGGGTACGGCGAAGAAGGCCCCGGCGGCCAAGAAGGCGACGGCCACCAAGGCCCCCGCCAAGAAGTCGACGGCTCGCAAGACCACCGCCAAGAAGGCCACCGCCCGCAGGTAGCAGGGGCGCAGGGCAACTCACGCGCCGGGCCGGGCTCCTACCGGGAGCCCGGCCCGCGGCGTGTCCGGGGGCGGCCGGCGTCCGCTCAGAACGTGTGCAGCGTGACCAGGGTGATCCGGCGGGAGTCGCCCTCGCCCTCGACCTCGATGCGCACCCGCTGCCCCGGGCGCAGCAGCCGCAGGGCACCCGCGTCGAACGCCGGTGCGTCGAAGGGCAGAGGGGTGCCGTCGTCGAGCAGCACCTGGCCGCTGCGGGTCTCGGAGTCGTACGTGTACGCGGTCGCCTGCATGAGGGGAAGCCTAGGGCCTGCGGGCGCGGGCGCACTTCTCCGAGGACCCGTCCCGGCGCCGTACCCCCGGGGGGCGCCGCGCCCGACCTCAGGGGACCGGCGGACCCGCGGTTCCCACCGGACGGCCCGGGATCAGCAGCCGGGCCGCTGCCGCCGCCGTGCGCGCGCCGACGCCCAGCGCCAGCGCCGCCCGCAGGTCGTCGCCGGTGTCCACGTCCTGGCGCACCGAATCCACCGCTTCGAGGCCGAGTTCCACGGCTCCCGACGCGCGGTGGCGGGCGCGGGAGGCGGTGCCGAAGGACGGCTGCAATTCCCGGCCCGGGGCGGCAGCCAGCAGAGTGGTGCCGATTGCCGCGGCGTCCGCGAGAAAAGCGCGGGGGAATTCCGCGGCGGCGTCGAGTACCCGTTCCAATTCGCTGTGCCGCAGCGCCGGCAGATCCGCGTTCAGGGCGGCCACCGCGCTTTCGGGACTTCGGGACCGCACCACCGCCGCCGCGTGCGCGAGGGCCGCGTTCAGGCCGCCCGCCGGTTCGTCGGGGACGATCCGGGCGCCCAGCGACGCCAGCTCCCGCCCGGCCAGGGAATCGTCCGTGACGACCGCCACATCACGGACCGCGGCGCAGGCCAGCGCGGCCGCCACGGTGTCCTGGGCGAACGCGAGCGCCAGACCCGGGCGCAGCACCTCCCCGGCGGTGTCCGAGAGCCTGCTCTTGGCCCGCGCCAGCGCTTTGAGCGGTATGACCAAGGTCCACTGCACGAGCGTTCCGTCCCCTCTTGTCGCGCCCATTGTGACCCGGGCCCCCGGGGACGCCCGCGACCGGGGCGTACGGTGTTCTCGACAGACCGGCGGCCCGGGGTGACACTTGTGCGGGCCCCCAGGCCCTAGAGGAAGGTGTCCGCGTGTCCCGCCGCAGAATCGGCTTCTGGTACCGCTTCGCAGCGGTCCTGTGCAAACCGCCGCTGGTGGTTCTGATCAAGCGGGACTGGCGTGGAATGGAGAACATTCCGGCTGACGGCGGATTTATCACCGCGGTGAACCACAATTCGCATGTGGATCCCTTCGCCTACGCCCACTTCCAGTACAACAGCGGACGGGTTCCCCGATTCCTGGCCAAGGCGGCGCTTTTCCGCAAGGGCTTCGTCGGTGCCGCGATGCGCGGCACCGGACAGATCCCCGTCTACCGCGAGAGCACCGACGCGCTGAGCGCCTTCCGCGCCGCGATCGAGGCGGTGGAGCGCGGTGAATGCGTCGCCTTCTACCCCGAGGGCACCCTCACCCGGGACCCCGACGGCTGGCCGATGACCGGCAAGACGGGCGCCGCGCGGGTCGCGCTGCAGACCAAGTGCCCGGTGATCCCGGTCGCCCAGTGGGGCGCCAACGAACTGCTCCCGCCCTACGCCAAGAAGCCCAACCTCCTTCCCCGCAAGACCCACCGGGTGCTGGCGGGCCCGCCGGTGGACCTCTCGCGCTTCTACGGCAAGGACATGACCCCCGACCTCCTCAAGGAGGCGACCGAGGTCATCATGGCGGCCGTCACCGTGCTGCTGGAGGAGATCCGCGGGGAGAAGGCGCCCGAGACGCCCTACGACCCCCGCCAGGTACGCATCGAACAGCGCCGCAGGGCCGCGGCGAAGACACAGCAGGAAGAGGGGCAAGGCGCGTGAGCAAGCCGGTCAGGGCGGCCGTCTTCGGGACCGGATCGTGGGGCACGGCCTTCGGCATGGTGCTCGCCGACGCGGGGTGCGACGTCACCCTGTGGGGGCGCCGCGCCGAACTCGCCGAAGCGGTCAACTCCACGCGTACGAACCCGGACTACCTGCCCGGCGTCGAACTCCCGGAGAACCTGCGCGCCACCACGGACCCCGCCGAGGCAGCGGCGGGCGCCGACTTCACCGTGCTCGCCGTGCCCTCGCAGACCCTGCGCGGCAACCTCGCCGAGTGGGTGCCGCTGCTCGCCCCCGACACCGTCCTCGTCTCCCTGATGAAGGGCGTCGAACTCGGCTCCGCCATGCGCATGAGCGAGGTCATCGAGGACGTGGCGAAGGTCGGCGAGGACCGGATCGCCGTGGTCACCGGCCCCAACCTCGCCCGGGAGATCGCCGCGCGGATGCCGGCCGCCTCCGTGGTCGCCTGCCGCTCCGAGGACGTCGCCCGGCGACTCCAGGCCGCCTGCCACACGCCGTACTTCCGCCCGTACACCATCACCGACGTGATCGGCAGCGAACTCGGCGGTGCCGTCAAGAACGTGATCGGACTCGCCGTCGGCATCGCGGACGGCATGGGACTCGGCGACAACGCCAAGGGCTCGCTGATCACCCGCGGCCTCGCCGAGACCACCCGCCTCGGCCTCGCCATGGGCGCCGACCCGTTCACCTTCTCCGGACTCGCGGGCCTCGGCGACCTCGTGGCCACCTGCTCCTCGCCGCTCTCGCGCAACCACACCTTCGGCACCAACCTCGGCAAGGGCATGACCCTCCAGGAGACCATCGCGGTCACCCGGCAGACCGCCGAGGGCGTCAAGTCCTGCGAGTCGGTGCTGGATCTGGCGCGCCGGCACGGGGTCGACATGCCCATCACGGAGACGGTCGTCGGCATCGTCCACGAGGGCAAGCCGCCGGTGGTCGCGCTCAAGGAACTCATGTCGCGCAGCGCCAAACCGGAACGCCGCTGACACCTCCGCGGACCGCCGCGACCGGGAGCCGTACCCGTCCGCGGCGCCCGGCGCGACGCCCGGCCGTCACCGGTGCGACGCTCCGCTGTCACCGGCGCGACGCTGAGCGACGGCCGGCGGACGGTCTCGGGCAACGCCGCCGTGGGGCGCTGACTCACCGCCTACCACCGGGTACTCTCAACGCGATATGAGCACCGAGAACCTCCCCCAGAGCCCCGAGCAGCCGCCTCGCAAGCCGCGCGTGGCCGTCGTCTTCGGCGGTCGCAGCTCCGAACACGGGATCTCCGTGGTCACGGCCGGCGCGGTCCTGCGCGCCATCGACCGTACGAAGTACGACGTACTGCCGATCGGCATCACCCAGGACGGCCGTTGGGCGCTCACGGCGGACGAGCCGGAACGGATGGCGATCATCGACCGGCGCCAGCCCAGCGTCGATCAGCTGGCCGACGCGGGCGAGGGCGGCGTGGTGCTCCCCGTCGACCCGGCCAACCGCGAAGTCGTCTACAGCGAACCGGGTTCGGTCCCCAAGGCCCTCGGCGAGGTCGACGTCGTCTTCCCCGTCCTGCACGGCCCCTACGGCGAGGACGGCACCCTCCAGGGCCTGCTGGAACTCTCCGGCGTCCCCTACGTCGGCGCCGGTGTGCTCGCCTCGGCCGTCGGCCAGGACAAGGAGTACATGAAGCGGGTGTTCACCTCCTTCGGGCTGGAGGTGGGCCCGTACGTGGTGATCAGGCCGCGCGAGTGGGACGGCGACCGGTCCGCCGCCCGCAAGAAGATCATCGACTTCGCCGGCGAGCACGGCTGGCCGCTGTTCGTGAAGCCCGCGCGCGCGGGTTCCTCGATCGGCATCACCAAGGTCGACGACCTCGGCGGTCTGGACGAGGCGATCGAGGAGGCCCGGCGCCACGACCCGAAGATCATCGTGGAGGCGCTGCTGCGCGGCCGCGAGATCGAGTGCGGCGTCCTGGAGTTCGAGGACGGTCCGCGGGCCAGCCTGCCCGCCGAGATCCCGCCCGCGCAGTCGCACGCGTACTACGACTTCGAGGCCAAGTACATCGACTCCACCCCGGGCATCGTGCCCGCCCCGCTGACGCCCGAGCAGACCGCCGACGTCCAGCGGCTCGCGGTCGACGCCTTCGATGCCGTGTCCTGCGAGGGCCTGGTGCGCGCGGACTTCTTCCTCACCGAGGACGGGAAGTTCGTGATCAACGAGGTCAACACCATGCCCGGCTTCACGCCGATCTCCATGTACCCGAAGATGTGGGAGGCGAGCGGCATCGGCTACCCGGAGCTCGTGGACCTGCTCATCGGGGCGGCGCTGCGGCGGTCCACCGGACTGCGCTGACCGTCCGCCCGCGACGTCAGTCGGCGATCCCCTCGGGGATCGCCTTCTTGACGGGCGCGGCCAGATCGACGAGCGCCCCCGCCCCCTTCTTCGCGTGCTCCGAGCTGAGCCGTACCTCGACGTACGCCCTGCGCAGGCTCGACGTGAAGACGTACGAGCCGTCGTCCTGTTCCTGCACCAGCCAGCCCACGCCGTTCACCACGGTGGTGGACGCCTTCGGATCGAGCATCTCGGCGGGTCGTACGACACCGCAGCGCAGTATGATCGCCGGGCCTCCCCAGCCCGCGGTCAGCGCGGACCGGGGCTCGGGATCCTCCCGCCGCAGGCCGTCGACCTTCCCCGGCAGCACCTCGTCCAGGTTCCGGCACAGCCGGGCGGCGTTCTTCCCCGGGCTGGGAACCGCGGCGGCGGCGCTGTCGTCTGCTGAGGAGCAGCCGGTGACGGCGATCAACAGGGCGAGCACGGACAGCCCGGGGGCAGCGTTCGGCCGGTGACGGAAGATGTTCACCGGCCAAGGGTAGACGGGGGCTACAGGTGCACGACCGGGCAGGTCAGGGTGCGGGTGATGCCGTCCACTTGCTGGACCTTGGCGACCACCATGCGGCCGAGTTCGTCGACGGTGTCGGCCTGGGCCCGCACGATCACGTCGTACGGTCCTGTCACGTCCTCGGCCTGGATCACCCCCGGGATCTTGCTGATCGAATCGGCGACGGTCGACGCCTTGCCGACCTCCGTCTGGATCAGGATGTACGCCTGTACCACGGAACCTCCAGGGCGGCCACGAGGATCATGTGGGGAAAAGGAACGCCACGGTATCGCGTCGCCGCTCATCACGGGGAGACCCGCGGGGCCAGGGGCTTGCGCGCCGGGGTGCACGGACTGCACAAGTTGACGGTCAACTCGACCGTACCGAGTACAGAGACGGCTCGCGACCGGGCACCGGCCGCGGCAGAGGGAGCAGTACGACGATGAAGGGCACCGTGGGCGAGTTGGGGGAGTTCGGGCTCATCAGAGAGCTCACGTCGCGTCTTACCACCACCCCGGCGGTCCGGGTCGGTCCCGGTGACGACGCCGCGGTCGTCGCCGCGCCGGACCGCAGGGTCGTGGCGAGCACCGACATCCTCCTGGAGGGGCGGCACTTCCGCCGCGACTGGTCCACGGCGTACGACGTGGGACGCAAGGCGGCCGCGCAGAACCTCGCGGACATCGCCGCGATGGGAGCCGTACCGACCGCGCTGCTGCTCGGCCTGGTCGTCCCGGCCGAACTGCCCGCCACCTGGCCGTCGGAGCTGATGGACGGGCTGCGCGACGAGTGCCAGGTCGCGGGCGCGGCCGTGGTCGGCGGCGACGTCGTGCGGGGCGACACGATCACCGTGGCGATCACGGCGCTCGGCGACCTGCGCAACCACGAGCCGGTCACCCGGGCCGGCGCGCAGCCCGGCGACGTCGTCGCCGTGACGGGCTGGCTGGGCTGGTCGGCGGCCGGGTTCGCCGTGCTGTCCCGCGGCTTCCGCTCGCCGCGCGCGTTCGTGGAGGCGCACCGGCGCCCCGAGCCGCCGTACCACGCGGGTCCCGCCGCCGCCGGGCTCGGCGCGACCTCGATGACGGACGTCAGCGACGGCCTGATCGCCGACCTCGGGCACATCGCCGAGGCCAGCAAGGTGCGCATCGACGTCCGTTCCGGGGACATCGACATCCCCTCGCAGATGAACGACATCGGGCAGGCCGTCGGCGTCGACCCGATCCAGTGGGTGCTCACCGGCGGCGAGGACCACGCCATCGTGGCGACGTTCCCGCCGGACGTGAAGCTGCCCGCGCGCTGGAAGGTGATCGGCGAGGTGCTCAACCCGTCGGCGCTGCCGCAGGTGACGGTCGACGGGGCGCCCTGGACCAACAAGGGCGGCTGGGACCACTTCGGGGACATCGAGTCGTGACGCCCGGGTGCTCATCGCGGGGGCGGTGAGCACCTTCCGGGCGCCGGTGCCGCGGCGCGCACGCGCGCGGGGACAGCAAAAAGCCGGTCCACTGGGAAGTGGACCGGCTCAGAGCAGCGAACCAGCAGTGGCCGCGCGCGACGGGGATCCCCCCTGCTCGAGCGGAGCCAGAGCGTGGGGAAGTTGCGTCAGCGCGAGACCTTGCCGGCCTTGATGCACGAGGTGCAAGCGTTCACGCGCTTCGGCGTCCCGCCCACCACGGTACGGACGCGCTGGATGTTCGGGTTCCAGCGACGGGGCGTACGGCGGTGCGAGTGCGAGATGTTGTTGCCGAAGCCCGGCCCCTTGCCGCAGACGTCGCAGTTGGCAGCCACGGGTCACTCCAAAGACTTCAGATGCTCTTACGGTGGATCCCGGCATGCCGGGATCAAGATCTAGGATCTGAGTGGCGGTGCCAGGGGGAAGGCCCGATCGGATCGGGCAACCGGAGCAGCATACAACGACTGCGTCCGTACAACGAAACTACCATGGCGGCGAGCGGACCTTCCCCGGCCTCATCAGGGCCCTCTTCCGTCCGGGAGCCGTCCTGGGTCTACGCTGCGGCTCACGTCCGGCAGCTCAAGGAGGCACAGGTGCCGCAGGTGCCGCAGACATTGGACGCATCCGCGGTGCGGACCTGGTGCGGTCTCGCGCTGGAGGCCCTGGGACGGGCCCGCGAGGAGATCGACGCCATCAATGTCTATCCCGTGGCCGACGGTGACACCGGGACGAACCTCTATCTGACCGTCGAATCGGCGGCCACGGCCGTCGAGGCGGTCTTCGCCGGGCACCACGCGATGTACCTGACGGACCCCGCCCGCGCGCGGGGCCGGCACGGCGGCGCGGACGCCTCGGGCGCGGCCGGGCTGCCCAGCCTCGCGGAGGCGGTACGGGCGATGGCGCACGGCGCGCTGATCGGGGCCCGCGGCAACTCCGGGACGATCCTCGCGCAGCTGCTGCGCGGCATGGCCCAGGTGCTCGCCGCCGACCGTGACACCTCTCACACCGACGGCCGGGGGCTGCGGCTCGCCCTGCGGCACGCGGCCGACTCCGCCCGCCAGGCCGTCGCCCACCCCGTCGAGGGCACGGTGCTCACCGTCGCCTCGGCCGCCGCCGACGCGGCCACCGGCGCCGAGGGCGACTGTGGGGCGGTCGCGCGGGCGGCGTACGAGGGAGCGCGGACGGCACTGGCGGCGACGCCGGGGCAGCTGGCCGTCCTGGAGCGGGCCGGAGTGGTCGACGCGGGCGGCCGGGGCCTCGTGGCCGTGCTGGCGGCCCTGGTGCAGACGTTCACCGGCGAGGCGCCCGGGGGAGCGGCGATATCCGTCCTGGCCGTACGCACGGACCGGGAGGCCGCGGACGACCCCCACGCGCGCGGGGACATCGACGGCACCCGCGCGCGTGTGGACGGCGACGACCTGCACGCACGCGTGGACGGCGACCGCAGCGCGTCCGACGGTCCGACGGCAGGTGCGGCCGGCGGGGGCGGTGGCGAGGAGGGCCCCGCCGAGGTCTGCGCGGACGCCGCGCCGGACGCCGACGGCCCGGCCTTCGAGGTCGTCTACCTGCTGGAGGCGGAGGACACCGCCGTCGCGCGGCTCAGGGAGCGGCTCGACCGGCTCGGGGACTCCCTCGTCGTGGTCGGCGGCGACGGCCTGTGGAACGTCCACGTGCACGTCGACGACGCGGGCGCCGCCGTCGAGGCCGGCATCGAGGCGGGACGGCCGTACCGGATCCGGATCACCCACTTCGGGCTGGGCGACGTCCACACGGCCGGCGCGCGGGCGGTGCGCCCGCCCCGGGAGCGCGCCCAGCGGGCCGTCGTCGCGGTCGTGCCCGGCGAGGGCCTGGCGGGCCTGTACGCCGAGGCCGGGGCGACGAGCGTGCTGGCGCGGCCGGGGGAGCCGCCCGCCAGCGGTGAGCTGGTCGAGGCGGTACGGCGGGCCCACGCGCGCGAGGTCGTGCTGCTGCCGAACGACCCGGAACTGCGCCACACCGCGGCCGCCGCCGCCGAACAGGCACGCGCGGAGGGCGTCCGGGTCGCGCTGATCCCGACCCGGTCCGCGGTGCAGGGCATCGCCGCGCTCGCCGTCCACGAACCGGACCGCCGCTTCGACGAGGACGTCGTCGCGATGACGTCCGCGGCCGGTGCCACCCGCCACGCCGAGGTCCTGGTCGCCGAGCGCCAGTCCTGGACGATGGCGGGCATCTGCCAGGCCGGCGACATCCTCGGGCTCATCGACGGCGACGTCGCCGTCATCGGCTCCGACCTCGCGGAGACCGCCGAGGTCGTGCTGAACCGCATGCTGTCGGCGGGCGGCGAGATGGTCACCCTCGTGCTGGGCGACGAGGCACCGGAGACCGTCGCCGCCCACCTGGAGGCGTGCGTCCGGGAGTCCTACCTCGCGGTGGACACGGTGGTCTACCGGGGCGGACGCCAGGGAGCGCTGCTGCTCATCGGGGTGGAGTAGCGGTTCTCCCTACTCGGCCCCGGCCATCAGCTCCAGCATCTTCTCCGCCTCGCCCCGCCGCGCCTCCGGCACGTCCCCTTCGAGTCCCTCACAGGCGGCGAGCACCGCACGCGCGCGTGCCCGGGCCGCGGCGGGACGCCCCAGGTCGGCCTCCAGCCACCCGGCGGCGAGCTCGGACCCCGTGCGGGAGTCGAGCCCGTCGGCACCGAGGGACGCGAAGGCCGCGACCGCCCGCGTGACCTGGTCCAGCGCCTCCTCGAACGCGGCGTGCGCCACGTCCCGCGCCGCGTCGTCCTGGACGGAGCGCGCGACCAGGTCGCCGAACTGGCGGTGTGTCTGCCCGAGTTCGGCGACGAGCCGGACCCGGTCCTCGTCACCGGTGTCCGGTCCGTCGGCGTCCTCACCGGAGACGCCGGCACCGGAGTCCGGCGCCGGCAGTTCCTCCAGCGCCTCCTCGCACACGCGTACCGCCTCCGCCATCAGTTCCCGCGCCCCGCCCGGGCCGTCCTCTCCGCGCGCCGCGATCCAGGCGCGGGCCCGCAGCGAGCGGACCAGGCCGTGGACGTTGCCCAGGGACCGCCAGAGGTCACCGGCGCGGGCGTACGCCCGCGCCGCCTCGGCGGGCAGGTCCGCGTGGCCGAGGGCCTCGGCGGCGAGGTGGGCGAGCATCGCGTGGTCGCGCTGCTCGGGCCAGTGCCGGGCGATGTCGGCGGCCCGCAGCCAGTGCTCGGCCGCCGCCCGGTGCTCGCCCAGCTCGGTCAGGCAGTCGCCGAGCCACCACCGGGTCTGCACGACCGCGCCGTCGCCGTGGGTCTCCGCCGTCACGTCGGGCAACGCCGACTCCAGGACCTCCGCCGCCTCCGCCCAACGCCCCTGGGCGAGCAGGAAGCCGCCGAGCTGGTGCCGCGCCCACGCCCCGAGCGTCGGCCCCTCGCCGCCCTCGTCGGCCCAGTGCGCCGCCTCCAGGGCGTGCTCGGCGGCGGGGCCGGGCCGTCCGTCGGCGGCGAGGATCTCGGCCAGCTGCAGGTGCAGCTGCGCGTGTCCGACCGGCTCCAGGTAGGGGCCGCCGCCGTCCAGCGCCGCCCGCACCGCTCGCTCCGCCGTCCCCGGGTCGCCGAGGTGCCGCGCGATCCCGGCGAGGCGGGCCTGGTACTCCACCGCGAACCACGGCAGCCCGGCCGCCGTGAACTCCCCGACCGCCCGCTCGTACAGCTCGGCGGCCGCCACGGCGTCCCCGGTGTGCGCGGCCAGCTCCGCGAGCATGGCCCGCGCCTCCGCGGCCCGGGCGGCCAGCCAGGTCAGGTCGGTGTGCGGCCCGGCGAGCGCCAGCAGCTCCCGTACGGCCGTCTCGGCCTCGGCGAGGACGGCGTCCGTGCCGGCGTCCTCCGCCTCCCCGTCCGCGGCCTCGTGCACCCGCTGCATCAGGATCCGCGCGCGGGCCACCAGGACGGAGGCCGCCTGGCGTACGCCCGTGGCGTCCGCCGCGAGAAGGACCAGCACCCGCTCGTACGGCTCCTGTACGGCCGCGAGCGCCTCCTCGGTCCGGCCCGTCCCGGCGTGGGCGTACGCCGCACGCGCGCGTGCCGCGAGCGCCTCGCCCGGGTCGCCCGCCTCCACGTACCACTCGGCGGCCTGTTCGAAGAGTGCCGCGCCCTCGGGGCCCAGGCCCATCGCCTCGTGCTCGGCGATCTCCGCGCGGTCGTGGGGGCCCAGCTCCGCGCCCTCGGCCGCACGGGCCACCGCGGCCCACGCGGCGACGGCCTCGGGAGCCATCTCCTCGGACAGCCGCCGCGCCCGCGCGAGCAGCGCGGGCAGGTCCGGCTCGGCGGCCGGCTCCCCGGACACGGCGACGGCCGCCGCCGGCCGCGGAGCGGGGGCGGGACGGGTGCTGCGCACGCCCAGCGGCAGCCGGTCCACCAGGGGCCGCCGGTCCATGCGGGCGCGGGCCCGGTCGCCGACGTACGAGGTGCCGTTGCGCGCGTCGAAGCGGGCGGCCAGCGCGAGGGCCTCCTCGCGCGCGTGGACGGCCAGGTCGGCCGCGGTCCAGCTGCGCCCGGCCGGGCCGGGCACCGGCTGCCCGCCGAGCCCCAGCTCGGTCAGCCGGTCCATCAGCAGGGCCACCACCGCCATGAAGTCCAGCCTGCTGCGCGGCTCCCCGGCGTCGGTGAAGTACGCCGGCCGCTCCGCGAGCAGTTCCAGGGCGCGGGCCTCGTTGCCGCTCAGCGCGCAGAACTCGACGTGGTCCGCGTAGGCGCCGCGCATGCTCTCCATGGCACGGACCAGCCGCAGGCCCCGCAGGTGGTGGGCGCGCGCCTCGTCGAGACGGCCCAGCCGCAGCAGCGGCAGCAGCGAGGACGCCAGGACGGCGTGCGGCTCGTGGGCGCACGTGTACCGGCCCTCCAGGACCGGCCGCCACATCTCCAGCGCCTCCGCGTCCCCGTGCCGCAGCGCCTGCCACCACCCCTGGTCGTGCAGCTCGCAGGCGTGGCAGTCGGCCATGCTGTCCCGGTCGGCGGCCAGCCACGCCGTGTACGCGCGCTCGGCCCGCTCCAGGTCGCCGATGTGCTGCGCCACGCTGAACTCGGCGCTGCGCACGGCCCGTTCGGAGTGCCCGGCGAGGCGGTAGCGGTGCTCCATCTCGCCGAGCCACTTCTCGATGGAGGCGAGCGGGATGTGCGGCTGGCCGAGCATGCCGGCGGACATCCACTTGAACACCCAGTGCAGGGAGTGGGTCTCGTACTCGTCGAAGTCCTCGGGGCGCTCGTCCCACATGCGCAGCAGGCGCGCGAAGGGGACGAACATCTTGTCCTTCTCGGAGCTGTAGTTGTAGACCTTCAGCTGGTGTCCGAGCGCCTCGATCACGGCGAGCGGGATGTTCAGCTTCTCGGCCTCGGCGAGCAGGTGCTCCGCGCGCGCGTTGCGGGCCGGGCCCTCGGGCTGCTCGTAGTTCTCCGCCATCGCGTGGCGCAGCGTGTCGAAGTCCATGACCTGGCTCATCGGCGGTCGTCCTCCCCGGACTCGGTGTGCGTGGCCCATTCGAGGAGGCCGAGGAACGCGCGGTTGAGCAGCGCGGAGTCCGCGGGCCGCAGCGGGCGCTGCGCCATCAGCAGGGCCTGCCCGTAGAGGGACTCGGTGGCCGTGCCGATCAGTTCGGGGTCGCGCAGGGAACTGACCTTGCGGATCAGCGGGTTGAGGTGGTTCAGGACCAGCCGGGCGCGTGGGGCGCTGCCGCGCAGCGAGCCGAGGATGCCGGCCCACAGGTCGTCGGCCTGCTCCTCGGCGTCCGCGCGGGCCTGCTCGTGCCGGGCCGCCCGGTCGTCCAGGTGCAGCGCCGGTACGGACAGCGGGTGGAACGAGCGCAGCGTGACGTCGCAGCCCAGCGGGTCGAGCTTGGCGCGGGCGGCGGCCAGGAAGCCCGCGAGGGCCAGCTCCTCCGCCGGGTCGACCATGTCCAGGTGCGCCGTGACGGTGTCCGCGTCCAGCTCGGCGACGACCGTCCCCGGACGCACCGAGGGGAGGGCGGCGACGAGCTCGGCGTCGTACGTGTAGCCGCCGTTGACGACGCCCACGCCCTGCGCGGACGCGATGGGAGCGACCTGCCGGTACTCCTCCACGGTCCGCGTGAAGTGCACCACCGGGTGCCGCTGCGCGAACTCCTCCAGGGACAGCCGTCCGTCGGTCGTCTCGAAGGGCAGCCACGGCAGCATCGTGCGCAGCATCTCGCCGTCGTGCCTGGCCAGCGACTTCACGCCCAGATAGTGCACGGACAGGAAGGCCGCGAGCCGCTCCGGGTCGCCCGCGGCGAGCCCGGTCAGCCAGGACCGGATGCGCTCGCCCAGCGCGTCCCGCACGCCCGCCAGCGTCTCGTCCTCGTACAGCGACTCGCGCGAGGCGGTGGGCCGCAGGCTGTCCGTGTCCAGGACGCAGCGCACGAAGAACGCCCAGTCGGGCAGCAGCTGATCGGCCCGCTCGGTGAGCAGCATGCCCTTGAGGTGGACGCGGTGCCCGGCGCGCTGGGCGGGGCTGACCGCCGACGGCAGCACGTAGGCGACACCGCGGACCCCGGCGAGCGGCACGTCCAGGTCGATCGAGTCCAGCGGCGTGAACCCGAACAGGTCGTGGCAGTGGCGCGCCAGGGCGACCCGCCGGGTCGCGGGGCTCGGGTAGGGGCGGTCCCAGGGCGCCGGCAGGTCGGTGACCGCCTCCTCGCCCACCCGGACGTCGTACGGCAGCAGCGAGCCGAAGTCCCGGGCCAGCGAGCGCACCCGCTCCTCGGTCAGCCACTCGCCCGCCCCGGCGCGCGCCACCAGGTGCACGGTCGTGCCCGGTTCGGGCCGCGCCGCGTCGGGCAGCGTCCTGACGGTGTACGAACCGTCGTCGGTCGCCGTCCACTCCACGGGTGGCGCCCCGGGCGTACGGGCGCTGCGGCTGACGACGCGGATCCGCTCGGCGACCACGAAGCAGGCCAGCAGACCGATGCCGAACTGCCCCAGGAAGTCGGAGCGCGCCGACTCCAGCCCCTCGCCCCGCTTGGAGCTGCGGCCGATCGTCGCGAGGAGGCTGTGCACGTCGGACTCGGTGAGCCCGACGCCGGAGTCCTCCACGCGCAGGGCACTCCCGTCGCCCTCGACGTACAGCCGGACCGAGGCCGGCGCGTCCGGCTGCTCGGCCCGCCGCGCGGTGATGGCGTCCACGGCGTTCTGCAGCAGCTCGCGCAGATAGACCTTGGGACTGGAGTAGAGGTGATGGGAGAGGAGGTCCACGAGGCCGCGCAGGTCGACCTGGAACGTGTGAGGTGACTGGGGTGCCGGGGATGACTGAGAAGTCTGTGAGTCCATCGTCGCTAGCGCCGGTGGGGGGACTGGCGACGGCGCGGGGTCGGGCGGTCCCGGGGCACGGTGACCGCGAACAGGGCGGGCGCGTCATCCTAGGCCGCGAACGACCCGCCTGACCAGCGGATTTCCGGGACGTATGCGGCATTGTCAGTGCGGTGGTGTGCAATGGATCTCGTGCCCGCGCTCGAAGAACCACTGAAGAAGGTGCTCGGTCCCGCCACCGCGAAGGTGATGGCCGAGCATCTCGGCCTGCACACCGTCGGCGACCTGCTGCACCACTACCCCCGCAGGTACGAGGAGCGCGGGCAGCTCACCCACCTCGCCGACCTGCCCATGGACGAGCACGCGACGGTGGTCGCCCAGGTCGCCGACGCCCGCCTGGCGACCTTCTCCTCGCCCAAGGCGCCGCGCGGCAAGGGCCAGCGCCTCGAAGTGACCATCACGGACGGCAGCGGCCGTCTCCAGCTCGTCTTCTTCGGCAACGGCGTGCACAAGCCGCACAAGGACCTCCTGCCCGGCACGCGCGCGATGTTCTCCGGCAAGGTCTCCGTCTTCAACCGCCGCCTCCAGCTCGCCCACCCGGCCTACGAGCTGCTGCGCGGCGACGGCGACGAGGCGGCGGAGACGGTCGACAGCTGGGCCGGCTCCCTCATCCCCCTCTATCCGGCCACCGCCAAGCTGGAGTCCTGGAAGATCGCGAAGGCGGTGCAGACGGTCCTGCCGAGCGCCCAGGAGGCCGTCGACCCGCTCCCGGACTCCCTCAGGGAGGGCCGCGGCCTGGTCTCCCTCCCCGAGGCCCTCCTCAAGATCCACCGCCCGCACACCAAGGCGGACGTCGAGGACGCCCGCGCCCGCCTGAAGTGGGACGAGGCCTTCGTCCTCCAGGTCGCCCTGGCCCGCCGCCGGCACGCCGACGCCCAGCTCCCCGCCGTCGCCCGCAGACCGCGGCCCGACGGCCTGCTCACGGCCTTCGACGCCAAGCTGCCGTTCACCCTCACCGACGGCCAGCAGAAGGTGTCCGCGGAGATCTTCCGCGACCTCGCGACCGAGCACCCGATGCACCGGCTCCTCCAGGGAGAGGTCGGTTCAGGGAAGACGATGGTCGCCCTGCGCGCCATGCTCGCCGTGGTCGACGCGGGCGGCCAGGCGGCGATGCTCGCGCCCACCGAGGTGCTCGCCCAGCAGCACCACCGGTCGATCACGGAGATGATGGGGGAGCTGGCCGAGGGCGGGATGCTCGGCGGGGCGGAGGACTCCACCAAGGTCGTGCTGCTCACCGGTTCCATGGGCACGGCGGCCCGGCGGCAGGCCCTGCTGGACCTGGTCACCGGCGAGGCCGGGATCGTCATCGGCACGCACGCCCTCATCGAGGACAAGGTGCAGTTCCACGACCTCGGCCTGGTCGTGGTGGACGAGCAGCACCGCTTCGGCGTCGAGCAGCGCGACGCCCTGCGCGGCAAGGGCAAGCAGCCCCCGCACCTGCTGGTCATGACCGCCACCCCCATTCCCCGCACGGTCGCGATGACCGTCTTCGGCGACCTGGAGACCTCGGTCCTTGACCAGCTCCCGGCCGGGCGCTCGCCCATCGCCAGCCACGTCGTGCCGGCCGCCGACAAACCGCACTTCCTGGCCCGCGCCTGGGAGCGGGTGCGCGAGGAGGTCTCGAACGGCCATCAGGCGTACGTCGTCTGCCCGCGCATCGGCGACGAGGAGGAGGGCAGGGCCAAGAAGAAGTCCCCCGAGGACGACGCCGAGAAGCGCCCGCCGCTCGCCGTCCTGGACATCGCCGACCAGCTCGCCAAGGGCCCGCTGCGGGGGCTGGGCGTCGAAGTGCTGCACGGCAGGATGCCGCCCGACGACAAGGACGCCGTGATGCGCCGCTTCGCCGCCGGCGAGACGGACGTCCTCGTCGCGACGACGGTCATCGAGGTCGGCGTCAACGTGCCGAACGCCACCGCCATGGTGATCATGGACGCCGACCGCTTCGGCGTCTCGCAACTGCACCAGCTGCGCGGCCGGGTCGGCCGGGGCTCCGCACCCGGCCTCTGCCTGCTGGTCAGCGAGATGCCCGAAGCCAGCCCGGCCCGCCAGCGGCTGACCGCCGTCGCGTCCACCCTCGACGGCTTCGAGCTCTCCCGTATCGACCTGGAGCAGCGCCGCGAGGGCGACGTCCTCGGCCAGGCCCAGTCCGGCGTCCGCTCCTCGCTGCGCATGCTCACCGTCATCGACGACGAGGAGATCATCGCCGAGGCCCGCGAGGAGGCCGCCGCGGTCGTCGCCGCCGACCCGGAGCTGGAGCGCCTCCCCGGCCTGCGCACCGCGCTGGACGCCCTCCTGGACGAGGAGCGCGAGCAGTACCTGGACAAGGGCTGAGCGAGGCGGGAGAGCGCCGCCCCGGCCGGGGCTGACAGACTGGAGCGGTCACACCCGCCCGTGAAAACCCCCACGCACGAAGGACGAGAGAGATGACCCGCGTGATCGCCGGCCGGGCCGGCGGACGCCGTCTGGCCGTCCCGCCGGGCACCGGCACCCGCCCCACCTCCGACCGGGCGCGCGAGGCCCTCTTCTCCACCTGGCAGTCCCTGCTCGGCGGCCCGCTGGACGGCGAGCGCGTCCTCGACCTGTACGCCGGCTCGGGCGCGGTGGGCCTGGAGGCCCTCAGCCGCGGCGCCGGACACACCCTCCTCGTCGAGGCCGACGCCCGGGCGGCCCGCGTGATCCGGGAGAACGTCGCGTCCCTGGGGCTGCCCGGCGCCGAGGTCAGATCGGGCAAAGCCGAGCAGATCGTCCGCGGCGCGGCCCCGGCCGACCCCTATGACCTGGTCTTCCTCGATCCGCCGTACGCCGTCTCGGACGACGATCTTCGCGAGATCCTCCTCACACTCCGCTCGGAGGGCTGGCTCGCGGACGATGCGCTCGTCACCGTGGAGCGCAGCACCAGAGGCGGCGAATTCGGGTGGCCGGACGGCTTCGAGGCGCTCCGGAGCCGTCGTTACGGCGAGGGAACGTTTTGGTACGGTCGCGCCGCCTCTACGTGCGAAGACGCACCATGACCGGACCGGAGAGCGAGGGACCTCAGTTGCGCCGCGCCGTCTGTCCCGGGTCATTCGACCCGATCACCAACGGACACCTCGACATCATCGCCCGCGCCTCCAAGCTGTACGACGTGGTGCATGTCGCGGTGATGATCAATCAGTCCAAGAAGGGCCTCTTCGAGATCGAGGAGCGCATCGACCTGATCCGCCAGGTCACCGCCGAGTTCGGCAACGTGGAGGTCGAGTCCTTCCACGGCCTGCTCGTCGACTTCTGCAAGCAGCGCGACATCCCGGCCATCGTCAAGGGCCTGCGCGCCGTCAGCGACTTCGACTACGAACTCCAGATGGCCCAGATGAACAACGGCCTGTCGGGCGTCGAGACCCTGTTCGTCCCCACGAACCCCACCTACAGCTTCCTGTCCTCCTCCCTCGTCAAGGAGGTGGCGGCCTGGGGCGGCGACGTCTCTCACCTGGTGCCGCCCCTGGTCCTGGAAGCCCTCACCGAGCGCCTCGCGCAGAGCTGAGACGCTCCCCGGGAGCTGACGGCCCGTCACCCGGTGTCGGAGGTGGCGGGAGTGGTCGTACAGTCGACCCGTCCGTCTCCATCACAGCTGTAGAGAGTGGCGAGCACACGGTGGACGTGCAGAAGAAGCTCGATGAGATCGTCGCGTCGGTCTCCGGCGCCCGTTCCATGCCCATGTCGGCCTCGTGCGTGGTCAACCGCGCCGAGCTGCTCTCGATGCTCGAAGAGCTGCGCCAGGCCCTGCCGGGCTCGCTGGCCCAGGCCCAGGAGCTGATCGGCGGCCGCGAGCAGCTGGTCGAGCAGGCCCGCCAGGAAGCCGAGCGAATCATCGAGAACGCGCACGCCGAGCGCGGCTCCCTGATCTCCGACACCGAGGTCGCCCGCCGCTCGCAGAACGAGGCCGACCGCATCCTCGCCGAGGCCCGGCAGGAGGCCGAGGAGATCCGCGCCGAGGCCGACGACTACGTCGACTCCAAGCTCGCCAACTTCGAGGTCGTCCTCACCAAGACCCTCGGCTCCGTCGGCCGCGGCCGCGAGAAGCTCCTCGGCACCGGGCCCGGCCTGGACGAACAGGGCTACGAGGACGAGGACGCACCCGAGCGCAGCCAGGACCCGGAGACGCTGCGCCGCGCCGCGGACGAGTACGTCGGGGTCAAGCTCGGCGCCTTCGAGGCCGTCCTCGCCAAGACCCTGGAGGCCGTCGGCCGGGGCCGCCAGAAACTGCACGGCCGCATCGCCAGCGACGACCTGAGTTCCCTCACGGACGACGGGACGGCCGTCCAGCACACCAGCGACGCGGACTACCTGGCCGGCCTCGCGGACCTCTCCGAGGCTCCCGAGCAGCCCGCCCGGGCGCCCGAGGTGCCGGCCCAGCCGTCCTACCAGCAGCAGCAGGAGGCGTACGCCTACCAGCAGCAGCAGGCGGACCCCTACGGCTACCAGCAGCAGACGGATCCCGACGGCTACCAGCAGCAGTACGCCCAGCAGGACGCGTACGGGTACCAGCAGGCCGATCCCTACGCCTACCAGCAGCAGGGCTACGACCAGCAGGCCGCGTACGGCCAGGACCAGCAGCCCGCGTACGGCCGGAACCAGGGCCAGGACCAGCAGCAGGCCTATCAGCAGCAGCCGCAGGCCCAGGCCCTCGACGAGACCAGCCTCTTCGACACCGGCATGATCAGCGCGGAGCAGCTGCGGGCCTACGAGCAGGGGCGCGGCGGCCACTGAGGGCCCCGAGCGCACCGGATTGGGCCGTGAGCGATTGGTCCAGTATCCTGGCTGTTCGGTCGCGCGTACGTCCGTGATCAGAGCTGCCCGGAAGATCAGGGCGGCGCTCCCCCCAACGAAGATCGAAAGCAGGAATGGCTCTGAACGCCCGCCTCGACCACCGCAACCCTCTCGTGTTCGACACACACGAGCTGGGGCGGCGTCCTGGCGCGCTGCAGCGCCTGACCCGTTCGATCGACGCTCCCGCGGATCTGGGCATCCAGGGAGTCATCGGAGTGCCGGAAGGCGCCCCGGTGGAGCTTGACCTCCGCCTGGAGTCGGTCATGGAAGGGGTGCTTGTCACAGGCACCGCCCGTGCATCGGCCAAGGGGGAGTGCGTAAGGTGTCTGGAGCCGCTAGAGCTGGAGCTCGACGCGGAATTCCAGGAGATGTTCTCGTACCCTGACGCCGATGACCGGGGCCGTGTGAAAGCGGAACCGGCCGACGACGCCGAGGAAGACGAGGACACTCTCTTCATCGAGGACGGCCTGTTCGACCTCGAACCCGTGCTGCGGGATGCGGTGGTGCTCGCACTGCCGATGCAGCCGGTGTGCCAGGACGACTGCCCCGGCCTGTGCTCCGAGTGCGGAGCACGGCTGGCTGACGACCCGGGCCACCACCACGACGCCGTCGACATCCGTTGGGCGGCACTGCAGGGACTCGCCGGTTCACTCGAAGATGGCGAGAAGGACGAGATGAGCGGCGGCGCGCCTCGATCAGCACGCGCCGACGAGAAGCAGGAGAAGTAGCCGTGGCTGTTCCGAAGCGGAAGATGTCGCGCAGCAACACGCGCCACCGCCGGTCGCAGTGGAAGGCTGCGGTCCCCACCCTGGTTGCGTGCGAGCGCTGCCACGAGCCCAAGCTGCAGCACATCGCGTGCCCCGCTTGCGGCACCTACAACAAGCGCCAGGTCCTCGAGGTCTGAGCGGCCGGTGAGAGGTCTGATGTCTGACGCCAAGGCGGATTCCAACGCCAAGAAAAAGGCGGACAACACAGCCTCGTCCCACACGCTTCTGGAAGGGCGGCTCGGCTACAAGCTGGAGTCCGCCCTTCTGGTGCGTGCACTGACGCACCGTTCCTACGCGTACGAGAACGGCGGCCTGCCCACCAACGAGCGCCTGGAGTTCCTCGGGGACTCCGTGCTCGGCCTGGTGGTCACGGACACGCTGTACCGCACCCACCCCGACCTGCCCGAAGGCCAGCTGGCCAAGTTGCGGGCCGCGGTGGTCAACTCGCGTGCGCTGGCGGAGGTGGGCCGCGGGCTCGACCTCGGCTCCTTCATCCGGCTGGGCCGGGGCGAGGAAGGCACGGGCGGCCGGGACAAGGCGTCCATCCTCGCCGACACCCTTGAAGCGGTGATCGGCGCGGTCTATCTCGACCAGGGTCTCGAGGCGGCGGGCGAACTCGTCCACCGGCTCTTCGATCCCCTGATCGAAAAGTCGTCGAATCTGGGCGCCGGCCTGGACTGGAAGACCAGTCTCCAGGAACTCACCGCGACCGAGGGCCTCGGGGTTCCCGAGTACCTGGTCTCGGAGACGGGCCCGGACCACGAGAAGACCTTTACTGCTGCCGCCCGCGTCGGAGGCGTCTCGTACGGCACCGGCACCGGCCGCAGCAAGAAGGAGGCGGAGCAGCAGGCGGCGGAGTCCGCGTGGCTCTCCATCCGCTCCGCCTCGGACGAACGCAAGAAGGCGGCGGCCGAGGCCCAGGCCGAGGTCGCGAAGGCCGAAGCCGAGGCTCAGGCCGAGGCCGAGGTCGCTTCGGCGGCTGCCGAAGCCGCCGAGCACGCCGAGGGGAACGCCGACGCCTCCTCGGCGTCCGCCTGACAAGTCACACCGAGCGCCCGCCCCTGTCACGGGGGCGGGCGTCATGGTGTGCGGGGAGCAGACATGCCCGAACTGCCCGAGGTCGAGGTCGTCCGACGAGGACTGGAGCGGTGGGTCGCCCACCGCACCGTCGCCGAGGCCCACGTACTGCACCCGCGTGCCGTACGCCGCCACACCGCGGGCGGTGAGGACTTCGCCCACCGTCTGAAGGGGCAGCGTGTCGGCGTCCCGAGCCGCCGCGGCAAGTACCTGTGGCTCCCCCTGGAGACGACGAGCACCGCGGTCCTCGCCCACCTCGGCATGAGCGGCCAACTGCTCGTGCAGCCGCACGAGGCCCCCGACGAGAAGCACCTGCGGATCAGGGTCCGCTTCGCCGACGACCTCGGCACGGAACTGCGCTTCGTGGACCAACGCACCTTCGGCGGGCTGTCGTTGCACGAGACGACCCCCGACGGGCTGCCCGACGTCATCGCCCACATCGCGCGCGACCCGCTCGACCCGCTCTTCGACGATGCCGCCTTCCACGAGGCACTGCGCCGGCGCCGTACGACCATCAAGCGGGCGCTGCTCGACCAGTCGCTGATCAGCGGCGTCGGCAACATCTACGCGGACGAGGCGCTGTGGCGCGCCCGCGTCCACTACGAGCGCCCCACGGCCGGCTTCACGCGCCCGCGCACCGCCGAACTCCTCGGCCACGTACGGGACGTGATGAACGCGGCCCTCTCGGTCGGAGGCACCAGTTTCGACAGTCTCTACGTCAACGTGAACGGGGAGTCGGGCTACTTCGACCGCTCGCTCGACGCGTACGGACGTGAGGGCCTGCCCTGCCGGCGCTGTGCCACGCCGATGCGGCGGCGCGCCTGGATGAACCGGTCCAGCTACTTCTGCCCCAAGTGCCAGCGGGCGCCGCGCCTCGCGGTCTGAACGGCGTGCAGAAGCGGGCGCCGGGTGAGCGGCGGTCGGCCCAGTGGGGGAGCGAGGCCCGGGTGGGCGACGTCAGCCCGGCAGCGGGTCCTGTCGGCGCACGTGCCGCCTCTCAGACGGCTGCGGCACCGCGGGTCTCGTCGTAGCGCCCGCGCGCTTCCAGGACGTCGTCCATGCGGCCCTCCAGGAAGTGGATGAGCGTCAGCAGGCGCTCGGCGACCTCGCGCCCCAGCGGCGTCAGTTCGTAGTCCACGCGCGGCGGGTTCGTCGGCTGCGCCTCACGGTGCACCAGGCCGTCCCGCTCCAGGGCGTGCAGTGTCTGGGACAGCATCTTCTCGCTCACGCCGTCGACGCGGCGGCGCAGCTCGTTGAAGCGCAACGAGCCCTCGTGCAGCGCTCCGAGCGTGAGCGCGCCCCAGCGGCCGGTGACGTGCTCCAGCGTGCCCCGGGACGGACAGCTGCGGGCGAACACGTCGTACGCGAGGTCCGGAGACTCGACGCTCTCCACGGCCCTGGCGGCCTGCGCGGTGGATTCCATGACGCCAGCATACTGCGCCGCAGCGCTAACTGTTGGGTTGCACTAACCAGAAGTTAGTGCTTTCCTTTCGACACCGCTGAGGAGCGGCGCCGATGCCGGCCGCTCCCGTCTTCCTCACCTCAGGAGTACCGACGTGACGACCCCTGTTGTCTCCATCGCCTACCACTCCGGGTACGGCCACACCGCCGTCCTCGCCGAGGCCGTCCGTGCCGGTGCCGCCGACACCGGGGCGGAGGTGCACCTGGTCAAGGTCGACGAGATCACCGAGGAGCAGTGGGCGCTGCTCGACGCCTCCGACGCGATCGTCTTCGGCTCGCCCACGTACATGGGCACCGCTTCCGGCGCCTTCCACGCGTTCGCCGAGGAGTCCTCGAAGCGCTGGTTCGGGCAGGACTGGAAGGACAAGCTGGCGGCCGGATTCACCAACTCGGCGTCCAAGAGCGGCGACAAGCTGCACACGCTCCAGTTCTTCCAGACGCTCGCCGCGCAGCACGGCATGAACTGGGTGAGCCTCGGCCTGCTCCCCGGCTGGAACAGCAGCACCGCCTCCGAGAACGACCTCAACCGCCTCGGCTTCTTCGCCGGCGCCGCCGCCCAGTCCAACAACGACCAGGGCCCGGAGGGCGTCCACAAGGCCGACGTGGCGACGGCCGAGCACCTCGGCCGCCGGGTCGCGCAGACGGCCCGGGTGTTCGCCCTGGGCCGCGCGGCAGCGGCGTGACGGGGGCGGGGGGCCTCGCTTGAGGGGAGCGTCCCTGCCTCAGCGCCGGGGTCGCTGGTCCGGTCGCCAGTGGCCGGAGCCTCCGGTCGGTGAGCCGAGGCGGACCCGGTCGTCGTCCGTCCCCATGCTCATGGACGGCGAAAAACGTGAAGCGGCCCGGACCCGACAAGATGTGCGCGTCCGGGCCGTTTCCGCGGTTACCTCAGTAACCGAAGTCCTGCGTCCACCAAGGGCCGCCGGAGGCGAAGTGGGCGCCGACTCCCAGGGTCTTGAAGTCGCAGTTCAGTATGTTGGCGCGGTGGCCGGGGCTGTTCATCCAGGCTTCCATGACCGCCTCGGCGGTGGCCTGGCCCCGGGCTATGTTCTCGCCGCCCAGGTCGGTGACGCCGGCCTTCGCCGCCCGGTCCCAGGGCGAGGCCCCGCTCGGGTCGGTGTGGTCGAAGAAGCCGCGCGTGGCCATGTCCTGGCTGAACGCGGCGGCCAGCTCGGACAGCGCGCTGTTGGCCGCCACCGGGCTGCAGCCGACCTTGGCCCGCTCCTCGTTGACCAGCTTCAGCACCGCGGTCTCGGCGGCCGTCTCGGCCGACACGTTCGCCGGGGCGGGCTTCTTGGGGGCCTTGGTGGCCGCCTGGCCGGGCTTCTTGGTCGCCTGCGACTTGCCGGGCTTCTCGGAAGGCTTCGCGGAGGGCGTCGCCGACGGCTTCTCGGCGGTCTTGGACGGAGCGGCCGGGGGCGAGGCGGAGCGCTCGGCGTCGCGGCTCGTGCCGGTGTCGTCGCGGTCCTCCGCGGCGGCGGTCGAGCCGCCCTGCTCGGTCTCCAGGCCGGACGGGGAGCTGGCCGCCTGGACCTTGTCCGAGGCGTTGCCGCCGCCGACCGAGTAGTTGTCGCTGCCGGGCAGCACGCCGGCGGCCACCGCGACGGTGCCCAGCGCGACGGCCGCGGAGACCCCGAGCAGACCGGTGCGCACCGGCGCCCCGGCCTTCTTCTTGCGGTGCGAGCGCGCGGCGGCGTTCTGCGGGAGGTCGGCCACCGCGGCGTAGCCGTACAGGTTCTCCGGCCCGTAGCTCTCCGTGTGTACCCGGTGTGCGTCCGTGACGCCGGTGGCGCGGCCCGTGGCGGCGGCGCCGGCGGCGGAGCGTCGGTGGCGTCCCATCTCCTGGCCTTCCTCGTCCTTGCGGTCACCATCACTCACTCGAACGAGTGAGTTTCACATGCGACTCATTGGGTCGGGACGGTACCCCATGGCGCAAGGGGAGGAAGTGCTCCGAGGCACATTGTCCGGTTAGCGTGCACCCATGAACGAGGATGTGCGGCTCGTCGCGTGGGTGCGCGGACAGGTCCAGGGAGTGGGTTTCCGCTGGTTCACGCGTGCCAGGGCCCTGGAGATCGGCGGGCTGAGTGGCTTTGCTCTCAATTTGGAGGACGGACGCGTCCAGGTGGTCGCCGAGGGCCCCCGCGCGGCGTGCGACGGCCTCCTGGAGTGGCTCCGCGGAGACGACACACCCGGGCGCGTGGACGGAGTCACTGAGATATGGGACACGCCCCGCGGCATCTACGACGGTTTCGCCATCCGCTGACGGGGACGCCGGCGACCCCGTCAGCGGGGTGCCCGGCAGCCGCCGCCGGTAGCCGCCCGGAGCGGGAATGACCTGGTGGTTGCCAAAGAACGGCTCGCCGTGGCAGGCTCCGCGGATAGGTTGATCTCCACGCCCCGAGGGCCCCGCAGGAGTCGTCGCGCCGCCCGGTCAGGGCCGCGTGCCCCCGGGTTGTCCGCCAATACGGGGCGTGATCGTGTTGACCGTCAAACTTTTTGGTGAGACTCTGAAAGCCCCGCGCACCTTAGCTGTTTGGCATGTAGGAACGGCAGCAGAACTCAAGAGTGTCAAGCATCGCGGGTGCGATTCCCTCACGACCCACACCGCTTCGGTCGGTCACTCAGTGTGGAGGACCATCCATCATGGCAAAGGCGCTTCTCGGTTACGTCGGCGGCTCCGACCCGCGGCTCATCGCCGAGATGCGACGGCTCCAGCAGCGCGTCCAGGACCTCGAATCCGAGCTCGTACGGATTCAGGCCGAGAAGGACGCGCTCGCGGCTGCCGCTTCTCACGACTCCTTTGAGAGCATCGACGTACCCCAGGCGGAGCCTGCGCTCACCTGATCGCTGGGCCGCACTACGACAGCAGTGGTCGAAGCAGTACCGTCGGCCGCCTCGCTGTCAGAATCGCAAGGGACGCCTCTTCGGCGTCCCTTCTTTTTTGTCCCCCCACACTCCCCACTCTCTTAACGGATGGTGTGCCCTGCACGTTCATGGGTGAAACCGCGCGTTCATGGAGTGAGACGGGCGCGAAAGGTAGAGTCCGGCGGCGTGCACCTCAAGGCCCTGACCCTCCGCGGGTTCAAATCGTTCGCCTCGGCGACCACGCTGCGGTTCGAGCCGGGCATCACCTGTGTCGTGGGCCCCAACGGCTCGGGCAAGTCCAACGTCGTGGACGCGCTGAGCTGGGTCATGGGCGAGCAGGGCGCGAAGTCGCTGCGCGGCGGCAAGATGGAGGACGTCATCTTCGCCGGCACCACCGGGCGCCCGCCGCTCGGCCGGGCCGAGGTGTCCCTGACCATCGACAACTCCGACGGCGCCCTCCCCATCGAGTACGCCGAGGTCACCATCACGCGGATCATGTTCCGCAACGGCGGCAGCGAGTACCAGATCAACGGCGACACCTGCCGTCTCCTCGACATCCAGGAACTGCTGTCCGACTCCGGCATCGGCCGCGAGATGCACGTGATCGTCGGCCAGGGCCAGCTCGACTCCGTCCTGCACGCCGACCCCATGGGGCGGCGCGCCTTCATCGAGGAGGCCGCCGGCGTCCTCAAGCACCGCAAGCGCAAGGAGAAGGCGCTGCGGAAGCTGGACGCGATGAAGGCGAACCTCGCGCGCGTGCAGGACCTCACCGACGAGCTCCGCAGACAGCTGAAGCCGCTGGGACGGCAGGCCGCCGTCGCCCGCCGCGCCGCCGTCATCCAGGCCGACCTGCGGGACGCGCGGCTGCGGCTGCTCGCCGACGACCTCGTACGGCTGCGCCAGGCGCTCCGGGCCGAGATCGCCGACGAGGCCGCCCTCAAGGAACGCAAGGAGAGCGCCGAGGCCGAACTGAAGAAGGCCCTCCAGCGCGAATCCCTGCTGGAGGACGAGGTCCGGCGGCTCGCCCCGCGCCTCCAGCGTGCCCAGCAGACCTGGTACGAACTCTCCCAGCTCGCCGAGCGGGTGCGCGGCACCGTCTCGCTGGCCGACGCGCGCGTGCAGAGCGCCACGTCCGCGCCCGCCGAGGAACGGCGCGGGCGCGACCCCGAGGACCTGGAGCGCGAGGCCGCCCGGATCCGCGAGCAGGAGGCCGAGCTCGAAGCGGCCCTGGAGGCGGCGCAGCACGCCCTGGAGGACACCGTCGCGCACCGGGCCGAGCTGGAGCGGGAGCTCGCCGTCGAGGAACGCCGCCTCAGGGACGTGGCCCGCGCCATCGCCGACCGGCGTGAAGGTCTCGCCCGCCTCAACGGCCAGGTCAACGCCGCCCGTTCGCGGGCCGCGTCCGCCCAGGCCGAGATCGACCGCCTCGCCGCCGGACGCGACGAGGCGCAGGAGCGGGCGGTCGCGGCGCAGCAGGAGTACGAGCAGCTGAAGGCGGAGGTCGACGGCCTCGACGCGGGCGACCAGGAGCTGGCCGAGCGGCACGAGGCGGCCAAGGTTGCCCTGGCCGAGGCGGAGGCCGCCCTCACGGCCGCCCGCGAGGAGCTCACGACGGCGGAACGCAGGCGCGCCGCCACCCAGGCCCGCCGCGACGCCCTCGCCCTCGGACTGCGCCGCAAGGACGGCACGGGCGCGCTGCTCGGCGCGAAGGACCGGCTGGGCGGCATCCTCGGCCCCGCCGCCCAACTGCTGACTGTCGCCCCCGGGTACGAGGTCGCCCTCGCCGCGGCCTTCGGCGTGGCGGCGGACGCGATCGCCGTGACCACGCCCGCCTCGGCCGCGGAGGCCATCCGCCTGCTGCGCAAACAGGACGCCGGCCGAGCGGCCCTGCTGCTCGCGGGCGCCCCGGAGGAACCGCACACGGTCGCGGACGACGCCGTACGCGGGAACGCGCCCGGGGAGGACGCGGAGGACATGGAGCGCAGGGGCGCCAGTGGTCCCACGGGTGACGCCGTGAACGGGAGCAGGCCGTGGCACTCCTCGGCCGGCGGCGAGGGATCGTCCCCGGCGGACCCGGGCTTGCGTCAGGCCGTGGCAGATGCGGGTGACGGCCCGGACGGGCACGCCGGGCCCCCGTACGCCGCCGATCTCGTCCGGGGGCCCGCCGAGCTGATGCCCGCCGTCCGGCGGCTGCTGTGCGGGATCGTCGTCGTCGGCACGCTGGAGGACGCCGAGGACCTCGTGTACGCACGCCCGGAGGTGACCGCGGTGACCGCCGAGGGCGACCTGCTGGGCGCGCACTTCGCGCAGGGCGGATCCGCCGGGGCGCCGAGCCTGCTGGAGGTGCAGGCGTCCGTCGACGAGGCCGCGGCGGAGCTGGAAGAACTGGCCGTACGGTGTGACGAACTCGGCGAGGCGCAGCGCCGCGCCACCGCGCTGCGCGCCGAACGGGCCGCGCTGGTCGAGGAGTCGGGGGAGCGGCGCCGGGCCGCCGAGCGGGAGAAGTCGACCGTCGCGCAGCAGCTCGGCCGGCTGGCCGGGCAGGCGCGCGGCGCCGCCGGGGAGGCCGAGCGCAGCGCCGCGGCGACCGCGCGGGCGCAGGAGGCGCTCGACCGGGCCGTGGAGGAGGCGGAGGAACTCGCCGAGCGGCTGGCCGTCGCCGAGGAGCTGCCGGTGGAGGAGGAGCCGGACACCTCCGTACGGGACCGGCTCGCCGCCGACGGCGCCAACGCGCGGCAGACCGAGATGGAGGCCCGGCTCCAGGTCCGTACGCACGAGGAGCGGGTCAAGGGGCTCGCCGGGCGGGCCGACGGGCTCGACCGGGCCGCACGGGCCGAACGCGAGGCACGCGCGCGTGCCGAGCAGCGGCGGGCCCGGCTGCGGCACGAGGCGTCGGTCGCCGGCGCCGTCGCGTCCGGCGCACGCCAGCTCCTCGCGCACGTCGAGGTCTCCCTCGCCCGCGCCGAGGAGGAGCGCACCGCGGCCGACGCCGCCAAGGCCCGGTACGAGCGGGAGCTCGCCGAGGCACGCGACACGGGCCGGGCGCTGAAGGGGGAGCTCGACAAGCTCACGGACTCGGTGCACCGCGGTGAGGTGCTCGGCGCGGAGAAGCGGCTGCGGATCGAGCAGCTGGAGTCGAAGGCGCTGGAGGAGCTCGGGGTCGAGCCGGAGGGGCTGGTCGCCGAGTACGGGCCGCAGCAGCTCGTGCCGCCCTCCCTCCCGGCGGAGGGCGAGGAGCTGCCCGAGGACCCCGAGCACCCGCGCAACCGGCCCCGGCCGTTCCACCGGGCCGAGCAGGAGAAGCGGCTCAAGTCCGCCGAACGGGCGTACCAGCAGCTCGGCAAGGTCAATCCGCTCGCGCTGGAGGAGTTCGCCGCGCTGGAGGAGCGCCACCAGTTCCTGAGCGAGCAGCTGGAGGACCTCAAGAAGACGCGCGCCGACCTCCTGCAAGTGGTGAAGGAGGTGGACGAGCGCGTCGAGCAGGTGTTCACCGAGGCATACCGGGACACCGCCCGCGAGTTCGAGGGCGTCTTCGGACGGCTCTTTCCCGGCGGGGACGGGCGGCTGATCCTGACCGATCCCGACAACATGCTCACCACCGGTGTGGACGTCGAGGCGCGTCCCCCGGGCAAGAAGGTCAAGCGCCTCAGCCTGCTGTCGGGCGGTGAGCGGTCGCTGACCGCCGTCGCGCTGCTGGTCTCGATCTTCAAGGCGCGGCCCAGCCCCTTCTACGTCATGGACGAGGTCGAGGCGGCGCTCGACGACACCAACCTCCAGCGGCTGATCCGGATCATGCAGGAGTTGCAGGAGGCGTCCCAGCTCATCGTGATCACGCACCAGAAGCGCACGATGGAGGTCGCCGACGCGTTGTACGGCGTCTCGATGCAGGGCGACGGCGTCTCGAAGGTCATCAGCCAGCGCCTGCGCTGACCACCGGGGCCGCGGCGGCCGCCGCGTCGACGCCCGCCTGCCGAGCCGACGCCGGCTCGGCCATCCAGCGCCGGTCCGCCGAGCTGATGCCCGCTCGCCGAGCCGGCGCTCGCCCGCCCGTCGAGCGCGGGCTCGCCCATCCGACGCCCGCCTGCCGAGCCGGCGTCCGTCCGCCCGCCGACGCGGGCCGATCCCCGGCGCCGGGCTGCTCCGGCGACCTTCCGCATGTCGCGGCCCGACACCCCCGGTTGTCCTCGGCGCCTCGGGGTAGACGAAACATGCCGTCGGATTGAGTTCAAGTCTTGAATGCAAACCTGACGCGCCGGAAGAAAAAATTCACAGTGGGCGAGTATTGACTTCGAAACTTGAAGGCATAGGCTCTGCAACGTTGTTTTTACCTTCAGGTGGTGGGCCACGCCAAGGTGTGCGCCACTGGTATGACCACTGAAGGGCTCGCCCCCCACCCCCGGCAGTGAGGCCGGTGGCCCGAGGAGTACACGTGACCAGCACAGCGCAGTCGTCAGGAGCCAGAGCGGCTCATCCCGATCATCTCGGGCACGTCATCTTCATCGCGGCGGCGGCCGCGATGGGCGGCTTCCTGTTCGGCTACGACAGTGCTGTCATCAACGGCGCCGTCGAGGCCATCCGGAGCCGCTACGACGTCGGCTCGGCGGCCCTCGCCCAGGTCATCGCCATCGCGCTGATCGGCTGTGCCATCGGCGCCGCGACCGCGGGCCGCATCGCGGACCGCATCGGCCGCATCCGCTGCATGCAGATCTCCGCCGTGCTCTTCACGGTCAGCGCCATCGGGTCCGCGCTGCCCTTCGCCCTGTACGACCTGGCCTTCTGGCGCGTCGTCGGCGGCTTCGCCATCGGTATGGCCTCCGTGATCGGCCCGGCCTACATCGCCGAGGTCGCGCCCGCCGCGTACCGCGGACGGCTCGGCTCCTTCCAGCAGGCCGCGATCGTCATCGGCATCGCGATCTCCCAGCTGGTCAACTGGGGCATCCTGAACGCCGCCGACGGCGACCAGCGCGGTGAGCTGCTCGGCCTGGAGGCCTGGCAGGTCATGCTCGGCGTGATGGTCATCCCGGCCGTCCTCTACGGCCTGCTGTCCTTCGCGATCCCCGAGTCGCCGCGCTACCTGATCTCCGCCGGCAAGGACGCCCGGGCCCGCGAGGTGCTCGCCGAGGTCGAGGGCAAGGACGTCGACCTGGACGCCCGCGTCGCCGAGATCGAGCTCGCCATGAGGCGCGAGCACAAGTCGACCTTCAAGGACCTGCTCGGCGGCCGGTTCTTCTTCCTGCCGATCGTCTGGATCGGTATCGGCCTCTCGGTCTTCCAGCAGTTCGTCGGCATCAACGTGGCGTTCTACTACTCGTCCACGCTGTGGCAGTCCGTCGGCGTCGACCCCTCGCAGTCCTTCTTCTACTCGTTCACGACGTCGATCATCAACATCATCGGCACCGTGATCGCCATGATCTTCGTGGACCGCGTCGGCCGCAGGCCCCTCGCCCTCATCGGCTCCGTCGGTATGGTCGTGGGCCTCGCCCTGGAGGCCTGGGCCTTCTCGTTCGACCTGGTCGACGGCAAGCTGCCGGCCACCCAGGGCTGGGTCGCCCTGATCGCCGCCCACGTCTTCGTGCTCTTCTTCGCCCTCTCCTGGGGTGTCGTCGTCTGGGTCTTCCTCGGCGAGATGTTCCCGAACAGGATCCGCGCCGCCGCGCTCGGCGTCGCCGCCTCCGCGCAGTGGATCGCCAACTGGGCCATCACCGCGAGCTTCCCGTCGCTGGCCGACTGGAACCTCTCCGCGACCTACGTGATCTACACGATCTTCGCCGCGCTCTCCATCCCCTTCGTGCTCAAGTTCGTGAAGGAGACGAAGGGCAAGGCCCTGGAGGAGATGGGCTAGTCCCACCCCGAGTTCGGGGGGAGTGGCCAAGTCCCCGCTGCCCCTCCCCCCGTATCCGTGAAGGCGTACCGCCCCGGCTCAGACCGCGAGGTCCCCGAGCCGGGGCAGTACGTCTTCGCAGAACAGGTGCAGACTGCGCCAGCCCTCGTCCACGGGCATCCCGCCCGACAGCGGGTGCAGTACGTGACTGTCCAGCCGCTGCGCCACGCACTCCTCGGGCGTGAGGATCCGGTACACGCCCTCCTCGCGCAGCTCCTCGACGGTCGTGGCCGCCGACTTCACCGCCGAGCGGATGCCGCCGGACTGCCAGGAGGCGTACGTCCGCGCCTCGTGCAGGAAGTGCTCGCCGTACTCCGCCCACACCTGGTCCGGGTCCTCGGCGATGTGCAGCAGCGGTGTCACGGCGGACGGCATCATGGTCCAGCCCTCGGTGCCGTACTCGGTCAGCCGCTCCTTGTAGTACGCCTCCAGCTCGGGCAGGTGCGCGCTCGGGAAGAACGGCAGCCCCAGCCGGGCGGCCCGCCGCGCCGCCGCCTTCGAGGAACCGCCGACCAGCAGCAGCGGATGCGGAGCGGAGTACGGGCGCGGGGTGACCCGCACCGTACGGCCGCGGTACGTGAACTCCTCGCCGGTCCACGCCTTCAGCACCGTCTCCAGGAGCTCGTCCTGGAGGGCGCCGCGCCGCTTCCAGTCCACGTCGAAGAGGGCGTACTCCTCGGGCCGGTAACCGATTCCGGCCACCGTCACCAGCCGGCCGCCGCTGAGCAGATCGAGTACGGCGATGTCCTCGGCGAGCCGCAGCGGGTCGTGCAGCGGGCCGATGACCGCCGAGACGGTGACCGCGAGGTGCCGGGTCGCGCCGAGCACCGCGCCCGCGAAGGTGAACGGGGACGGCAGCCAGTTGTTGGTCACACCGTGGTGCTCCTCGGTCTGCACGGTGCTGATCCCGCGGTCGTCGGCGTACGCGGCCATCTCGACGGCCGCCCGGTAGCGGGCGCTCAGCGAGGCGGGCGTGGCGTCGGGCTCGACGAGGTTGAAGCGTACGACCGTGACGGGCATGGAGAAATCCCCCTTCGCCGGGCGGGCGGGGTGCCGGTGGAGGGGGACGGTAGCTGACGGTGCGTCAGACGGCCAGGGGTGCGGGTCACCGCTCCCGCACCCGGCTCCCGTACTTCGCGCTCTTCCGTACTCCGCCCCCTCCGGTACCTGCCACCGCGCTCGTGCCCGCCCACAGCCGCCTGTGTCGTCCCCGGCGTCTCAGCCGTACGCCTCGGACCCCCCTCCCGCCCGGCCGGGCGGAGTCCCCGGTGTCGCGCCGGATCCGGCGGCGCGCCCGGGACGGCGGGGGAGTCGGGCACCGGCACCGCGGGTCCCGATCGGCGGCCCGGCGTGGGACCGCCCGGCGGGGCGCCGTACGGCCCGGCGCCCGGGCGGGCGTCACAGGCTGGGCTCCCCGCAGGGCCATGGCCGATACTGAGGAGGTTATGGAAACCGTCATCCTTGCTGTAGTCATCGCCGTGGTCGTGATCGGCGCGCTCGGCGGGCTCGTCGTCGGCAGCCGCAAGCGCAAGCAGCTGCCCCCGCCGCCGCCCTCCGCGCCCGACATCACCGCCCCACCGGCCGAACCGCACGTCGGCGACGAGGCCGAGACACCGCGCGACGAGTCGCGCAGAACGATCGAGGAGGTGGACCTCCCGGACCGCTCGGCGCCCGTCGTCGTCGAGGAGCCTCCGTCCGCGGCACCCCCGATCGAGGTCCCGGAGCCGACCGCCGGACGCCTCGTGCGGCTGCGCGCCCGGCTCTCCCGCTCGCAGAACGCGCTGGGCAAGGGGCTCCTCACGCTCCTCGCGCGCGAGCACCTCGACGAGGACACCTGGGAGGAGATCGAGGACACCCTGCTGACCGCCGACGTCGGCGTGCAGCCCACCCAGGAGCTGGTCGAGCGGCTGCGCGAGCGCGTCAAGGTGCTCGGCACGCGCACGCCCGAGGAGCTCCGCGGCCTGCTGCGCGCGGAGCTGCTCACGCTCCTCGTCCCCGAGTTCGACCGCGCCGTCAAGACCGACTCGAACCTCGACACCCCGGGCATCGTGATGGTCGTCGGGGTGAACGGCACCGGCAAGACCACCACCACCGGCAAGCTCGCCCGGGTGCTCGTCGCCGACGGCAAGAACGTGGTGCTGGGCGCGGCCGACACCTTCCGTGCCGCCGCCGCCGACCAGCTCCAGACCTGGGGGGAGCGCGTCGGCGCCCGCACCGTGCGCGGTCCCGAGGGCGGCGACCCCGCCTCCGTGGCCTTCGACTCGGTCAAGGAGGGCATCGAGGCCGGCGCCGACGTCGTCCTCATCGACACCGCCGGACGTCTGCACACCAAGACCGGCCTCATGGACGAGCTGGGCAAGGTCAAGCGCGTCGTCGAGAAGCACGCGCCGCTCGACGAGGTGCTGCTCGTCCTCGACGCGACGACCGGGCAGAACGGTCTCGTGCAGGCCCGGGTCTTCGCGGAGGTCGTGGACATCACCGGCATCGTGCTGACCAAGCTCGACGGCACCGCCAAGGGCGGCATCGTCATCGCCGTCCAGCGCGAGCTGGGCGTACCGGTCAAGCTGGTGGGCCTCGGTGAGGGCGCGGACGACCTGGCGCCGTTCGAGCCGGAGGCGTTCGTTGACGCCCTTATCGGAGAGTGACCAGCCGCTGAGACCGGCGGCTGGACCCGGCGCGCCCGCTTCGGCGGACGCGCGAAGAAGCGCCCGTTCCCCGGCTGCAAGGGGGGACGGGCGCTTCGCTGTGCGGTGCGTGGACGGCCGGTGGGCGACGCGAGAGGCCGCCTCGTCGTGCGGGGGCGCCTCAGACGCGTGAGCGGTGCGCCACGTACGCCAGGGTGCCCAGGAGCAGCCGCGCCTGCGGCGGCCGGGTCGCCGAGTCCAGCGCGGGCGGGCGCAGCCAGCGGACCGGGCCGAGGCCCCCGCGGTCGGAGGGCGGGGCGGTGACGTACGTACCCGGGCCGAGGCCGTGCAGGTCGAGGGCCGCGTCGTCCCAGCCCATGCGGTAGAGGAGGCGGGGCAGCTCGGCGGCGGCGCCGGGGGCGACGAAGAAGTGGGCGCGGCCGTCCGGGGAGGCCGTCACCGGTCCCAGGGGGAGGCCCATCCTTTCGAGCCGGGCGAGGGCGCGGCGCCCGGCCGCCTCGGCGACCTCGATCACGTCGAACGCGCGCCCCACCGCGAGCATCACGGCGGCGCCGGGGAACTCGCCCCAGGTGTCGGCGACCTCGTCGAGGGTGGCGCCCGCCGGGATCGGCGGGGCGAAGTCCAGGGGGTGCGCTCCGGGGGCGGGACAGCCGGTCCTGCCGCAGGAGCAGACGCCGGCCGCGGCGCGGGCGCCCGGCACCACGTCCCAGCCCCAGAGTCCGGTGAACTCGGCCACGGCGGTGCACTCCGAGGAGCGTCCGCGGCGCCGAGCGCCGGGCCGGATTTCGCGCATTCCGCGAGTGCCGCCGATCGTGAAGCCCATGCCCCCTCCAACGGGTCCAGCGCGCCGGTGGTTACGAAGCGAATCCGGAATGTGACTCTCTGTTCCGCTGCTTCCCGGTTTCCGCGTGATCCAGGCAGCGCGTGGAAGTACTCAGGGTGGCGCGCTCGTCTCCGTGCGCCCCTGAATGCACCCCTCCGCCCGGCGTCTTCCGTGCTGTGTCAAGTGAATCGCGTGAAGGCCGGCGGTAGTTCATTCGAAGGGGTGGCGAATGGTGGCGTTTCCGGGATCGCCATGGCTGGACGGGTGATCGTAGGATTACTTTGAGTGCACAAGCCCCGGGGATGTGTGCACTCGTGGGTATGCCGGAGGCAACTCGGCTTCCCGTTCGAAGGGTGGCAACTGCCGGACGCGCGGCGGCGTTTACCGGCATTCTGATAGGGCTTGGCGCACGCAGCGTACAAGTGGTCTGAGGGATGGGGGCGTTCCAGTGGGCGGCAACGGCGGAGGCGGGACGAACGCTGAGAAGCGCCCCAACGACATGCTCGGCTCGTGGTTCGTGCGGAGCGGCTGGTCGAAGGGTGAGCTCGCCCGGCAAGTGAACCGCAGGGCAAGCCAGTTGGGCGCCGGCCACATCTCCACCGACACCTCGCGCGTACGCCGCTGGCTGGACGGCGAGAACCCCCGGGAGCCGATCCCGCGCATCCTCTCGGAGCTGTTCTCGGAGCGGTTCGGGTGCGTCGTCGCCGTCGAGGACCTGGGGCTGCGCACCGCCCACCAGTCACCGTCCGTGTCGGGCGTCGACCTGCCCTGGACGGGCCCGCAGACGGTGGCGCTCATCAGCGAGTTCTCGCGCAGCGACCTGATGCTTGCGCGGCGCGGCTTCCTCGGCAGTTCACTGGCGCTCGCCGCCGGACCCACCCTGATCGAGCCCATGCAGCGCTGGCTCGTGCCCAGTCCGTCGGCGCCGCACGCCGAGCCCGAGACGCCCGCCTCCGCGCGGCGCGCCGGCCGGCTCTCCAAGCCCGAGCTGGACCTGCTCGAATCGACCACCGTGATGTTCCGGCAGTGGGACGCCCAGTGCGGCGGCGGCCTGCGCCGCAAGGCGGTGGTCGGACAGCTGCACGAGGTGACGGACCTGCTCCAGGAGCCGCAGCCCGAGACCACGACCAAGCGCCTGTTCAAGGTCGCGGCCGAACTGGCCGAGCTGGCGGGCTGGATGAGCTACGACGTGGGGCTCCAGCCCACCGCGCAGAAGTACTTCGTGCTCGCGCTGCACGCGGCCAAGGAGGCCGGCGACAAGCCCCTCGGCTCGTACATCCTCTCCAGCATGAGCCGCCAGATGATCCACCTCGGGCGGCCCGACGACGCGCTGGAACTCGTCCATCTCGCCCAGTACGGAAGCCGTGACTGCGCGAGCCCGCGCACCCAGGCCATGCTGTATGCGATGGAGGCCCGCGCCTACGCCAACATGGGGCAGCCCGGAAAGTGCAAGCGGGCCGTCCGGATGGCCGAGGACACCTTCGCCGACATCCACGAGTGGGACGACCCGGACCCCGACTGGATCCGCTTCTTCTCCGAGGCCGAGCTGTACGGGGAGAACTCGCACTCCTACCGCGACCTCGCCTATGTCGCCGGCCGCAGCCCCACGTACGCCTCGCTGGCCGAGCCGCTGATGCGGCGGGCCGTCGACCTCTTCGCCAAGGACTCCGAGCACCAGCGCTCGTACGCGCTCAACCTCATCGGACTGGCCACCGTGCACCTGCTCCAGCGCGAGCCCGAGCGTGGTGCGGTCCTGGCCAAGCAGGCGATGGTGAGCGCCAAGAAGGTGCGCTCCGAGCGCGTGAACACCCGTATCCGAAAGACCGTCGACACGGCTGTACGCGATTTCGGTGAGCTCGCCGAGATCGTCGACCTCACCGACCAGCTGGCCGTCGACCTGCCCGAGACCGTCGAGGCGGTCTGACCCCGGGCCGCGCGAGCGGCCCCGCCCCGTGCCCCGGCCGCGGCCGGCCGTCCCGAACTGCCCGACTCGGCTCCCCCATGCCAGGTCATCGGACGGCCGACCGCGGCCGGCTCCCTGTCCACGACAGAAGGTTGCGCCACGATAACGATCGCCCGGTGCGACATCAGGCAGTTCATGGACGCGTAACACACAAGGCGCCTTCGTCACTGCGGCGAAACATCGAGGGGCGTCTACGGAAACCGCGCTGCGCCAATCTCATGGCGCATAACCGGCCCACCCCTCATACCGCTCAGGCTTCGCCCGCACGGGGCCGTACCAACGACGAGGAGACGCCGATGGCATCAGCCATCATGCTTGCGGCGGACGCACCGAAGCTGTCGTCCGCCAACACAGGCTTCATGCTCATCTGTTCCGCCCTGGTGATGCTCATGACACCGGGCCTGGCCTTCTTCTACGGAGGCATGGTCCGCGTCAAGAGCACCCTGAACATGCTGATGATGAGCTTCATCAGCCTCGGGATCGTCACCATCCTGTGGGTGCTCTACGGCTTCTCGCTCGCCTTCGGCACCGATTCCGGCAGCGTCGTCGGCTGGTCGTCCGACTACGTCGGCTTCAGCGGCATCGGCCTGACGGAGCTGTGGGACGGCTACACCATCCCGGTCTACGTCTTCGCCGTCTTCCAGCTGATGTTCGCCATCATCACGCCCGCCCTGATCAGCGGTGCCCTCGCGGACCGCGTGAAGTTCACCGCCTGGGCGCTGTTCATCACCCTCTGGGCCACGATCGTGTACTTCCCCGTCGCCCACTGGGTGTGGGGCACCGGCGGCTGGGCGTTCGAGCTCGGCGTCATCGACTTCGCCGGCGGCACGGCGGTCCACATCAACGCGGGCGCCGCGGCGCTCGGCGTGATCCTCGTCATCGGCAAGCGGGTCGGCTTCAAGAAGGACCCGATGCGCCCGCACAGCCTGCCGCTCGTCATGCTCGGCTCCGGTCTGCTGTGGTTCGGCTGGTTCGGCTTCAACGCCGGCTCGTGGCTCGGCAACGACGACGGCGTCGGCGCGCTGATGTTCGTCAACACGCAGGTCGCCACCGCCGCCGCCATGCTGGCCTGGCTGGCCTACGAGAAGATCCGCCACGGCGCGTTCACCACCCTCGGTGCCGCCTCCGGCGCGGTCGCAGGCCTGGTCGCGATCACCCCGTCCGGCGGAGCGGTCTCCCCGCTCGGCGCCATCGCCGTCGGCGTCATCGCCGGTGTGCTGTGCGCCATGGCCGTCGGCCTCAAGTACAAGCTCGGCTACGACGACTCGCTCGACGTCGTCGGTGTCCACCTCGTCGGCGGTGTCGTGGGCTCCCTGCTCATCGGCTTCTTCGCCAGCGGCGGCGGCCAGTCCGACGTCCAAGGCCTCTTCTACGGCGGCGGCCTCGACCAGTTCTGGAAGCAGTGCGCCGGTGTCTTCGCCGTCCTCGGCTACTCCCTGGTGGTCTCCGCGATCCTCGCCTTCCTGATCGACAAGACCGTGGGCATGCGCGTCACGGACGACGAGGAGGTGGCCGGTATCGACCAGGCCGAACACGCCGAGACCGCATACGACTTCAGCGGCGCCGGCGGCGGTCTGGACCGGACCGCCGTGGCCACCCCGGTCCAGGACAGCGCGAGCAAGAAGGTGGACGCATGAAGCTCATCACCGCCGTCGTGAAGCCTCACCGGCTCGACGAGATCAAGGAGGCCCTCCAGGCCTTCGGCGTGCACGGTCTCACCGTCACCGAGGCCAGCGGCTACGGTCGGCAGCGGGGACACACGGAGGTCTACCGTGGTGCCGAGTACACCGTCGACCTGGTCCCCAAGATCCGCATCGAGGTGCTGGTCGAGGACGACGACGCCGAACAGCTCATCGACGTCGTCGTGAAGGCCGCCCGCACCGGCAAGATCGGTGACGGCAAGGTCTGGTCCGTCCCGGTCGACACCGCCGTCCGCGTCCGGACCGGCGAGCGCGGCCCGGACGCGCTGTAGAAGCGAAGAAAGACAGGAGTCGCTGGGTGACGAGTACGGACATGCGCACGGATGCAGAGGACTCGGGACCCAGCGGCTATGCGGCGGCCCGGCTGCGCCTCCTCCAGGAGGGGGCGCGGTCCGGGCCGCCGCGCCGTGCGGCCCTCGCGGAACTGACGGACGACTGGCTCACCGGCCTCTTCGACGCCGGCGCCGCGGGGCTGCGCGGTGTCTCCCTCGTCGCCGTCGGGGGCTACGGCCGCGGCGAGCTCTCCCCGCGCAGCGACCTCGACCTGCTGCTCCTGCACGACGGCGGTGACGCCAAGGAGATCGCCGCCCTGGCCGACCGCATCTGGTACCCGGTCTGGGACCTCGGCCTCGCCCTCGACCACTCCGTGCGCACGCCCGCCGAGGCCCGCAAAACCGCGGGCGAGGACCTCAAGGTCCAGCTCGGCCTGCTCGACGCCCGCCACCTCGCGGGCGACCTGGGCCTGACCGCCGGTCTGCGTACGGCCGTCCTCGCCGACTGGCGCAACCAGGCGCCCAAACGCCTGCCCGAACTCCAGGAGCTGTGCGCCGAACGCGCCGAACGGCAGGGCGAGCTCCAGTACCTGCTGGAGCCGGACCTCAAGGAGGCCCGGGGCGGCCTCAGGGACGCCACGGCCCTGCGCGCCGTCGCCGCGTCCTGGCTCGCCGACGCCCCCCGCGAAGGGCTCGCCGACGCCCGGCGCAGGCTCCTCGACGTCCGCGACGCGCTGCACCTCGCCACCGGCCGCGCCACCGACCGCCTCGCCCTCCAGGAACAGGACCAGGTCGCCGCCGAACTGGGCCTGCTCGACGCCGACACCCTGCTCCGCCAGGTGTACGAGGCGGCGCGCGTCGTCTCGTACGCCAGCGACGTCACCTGGCGCGAGGTGGGCCGCGTGCTCAGGTCGCGGGCCGTGCGGCCGCGCCTGCGCGCCATGCTCGGCGGCGCCAAACCCACCGCCGAGCGGTCCCCGCTCGCCGAGGGCGTGGTGGAGCAGGACGGCGAGGTCGTCCTCGCCCGCGCCGCCCGGCCCGAGCGCGATCCCGTCCTCCCGCTGCGCGCCGCCGCCGCGGCCGCCCAGTCCGGGCTCCCGCTCTCCCTGCACGCCGTACGCCGGATGGCCGCCGTCGCCCGCCCGCTGCCGACGCCCTGGCCGGCCGAGGCCCGCGAACAGCTGGTCACGCTGCTCGGTTCGGGCCGGCCGACCATCGAGGTCTGGGAGGCGCTGGAGGCCGAGGGGCTCATCACCCGGCTGCTCCCCG
The DNA here is from genome assembly GCF_053611025.1 of Streptomyces sp. NPDC054842. Lineage (NCBI taxonomy): Bacteria > Bacillati > Actinomycetota > Actinomycetes > Kitasatosporales > Streptomycetaceae > Streptomyces > Streptomyces sp. NPDC054842. Next base: position 25,483 of record NZ_JBSGZN010000035.1, on the reverse strand, counting down.
ACTGGGAGCGGGTGCGCTGCCGGCCGCAGCGCAACGCCGTCCACATCTGGACCGTCGACCGCCACCTCATCGAGACCGCCGTCCGCGCCTCCGAACTGACCCGCCGCGTCGGCCGCCCCGACCTGCTGCTCGTCGCCGCGCTGCTGCACGACATCGGCAAGGGCTGGCCCGGCGACCACTCCGTGGCGGGCGAGATCATCGCCAAGGACGTCGCCGCCCGCATCGGCTTCGACCGCACCGAGGTGGCCGTCCTCGCCACCCTGGTCCGCCACCACCTGCTGCTCGTCGAGACCGCCACCCGGCGCGACCTGGAGGACCCCGCCACCGTGCGCGCGGTCGCCGAGGCGGTCGGCTCGCAGGGCACCCTCGAACTGCTGCACGCGCTCACCGAGGCCGACGCGCTGGCCACCGGACCGGCCGCCTGGTCGTCCTGGCGCGGATCCCTCGTCGCCGACCTGGTGAAACGGGTCTCGGCCGTGCTCGCGGGGGACGCCCCCGAGGAGCCGGAGGACGCCGCGCCCACCGCCGAGCAGGAGCGGCTCGCCATCGAGGCGTTCCGCACGGGAGGACCCGTCCTGGCCCTGCGCGCCCAGACGGAGCCACCGGCCGAGGAGGAACCCTCCGGCGACCCGGAACCGCTCGGCGTGGAACTGCTCATCGCCGTCCCCGACCAGCCCGAGGTGCTGCCCGCCGTGGCCGGCGTCCTCGCCATGCACCGGCTGACCGTCCGCACCGCCGAACTGCGGGCCCTGGACCTGTCCGAGTCCGTGCAGGGCTCCGTCCTGCTGCTCAACTGGCGGGTCGCCGCCGAGTACGGGTCCCTGCCGCAGGCCGCCCGGCTGCGCGCCGACCTCGTCCGCGCCCTGGAGGGCTCCCTGGACATCGCGGGTCGGCTCGCCGAGCGCGACGCCGCCTACCCGCGGCGCCGCGGGACGGTCGCGCCGCCCGCCCGGGTCACCGTCGCCCCCGCCGCCTCCCGGCACGCCACGGTCATCGAGGTCCGCGCCCACGACGCCCCCGGCCTGCTGCACCGCATCGGCCGGGCACTGGAGAAGGCGAACGTACGCGTGCGCAGCATGCACGTGTCCACCCTGGGCGCCAACGCCGTGGACGCCTTCTATGTGACGGGCACCGAGGGCACGCCCCTGCCCGGCGAGGAGGCGGCCGGCGTCGCCAGGGCACTGGAGGAGACCTTGCGCGGCTAGCCGCAGGCCCGGGCGGGGGAGCGCGGACCGGCCCGCGAACCCCTCCCGGGGAGGGCGCGACCGCGTTCGTGCGCAGGCGCAGACAGTCTCGTACGAACGCGGTGGAGACCCCACCGCGCCCGGCCGGATACCCTGGAGGGCGATTCCCATCGCCCCCGACCCCTGAGGACAGACGAGCGCCGTGTTCGATACTCTCTCCGATCGCCTCTCAGCGACGTTCAAGAACCTGCGGGGCAAGGGCCGGCTGTCCGAAGCTGACATCGACGCCACCGCACGCGAGATCCGTATCGCGCTTCTCGAGGCCGACGTGGCGCTGCCGGTCGTGCGGACCTTCATCAAGAACGTCAAGGAGCGCGCCCTCGGCTCCGAGGTCTCCAAGGCGCTGAACCCCGCCCAGCAGGTCCTCAAGATCGTCAACGACGAACTCGTCACGATCCTCGGCGGCGAGACCCGGCGCCTGCGCTTCGCCAAGAACCCGCCCACCGTGATCATGCTCGCGGGCCTCCAGGGTGCCGGTAAGACCACGCTCGCCGGAAAGCTCGGCAAGTGGCTCAAGGACCAGGGGCACTCCCCGATCCTGGTGGCCGCCGACCTCCAGCGCCCGAACGCGGTCAACCAGCTCAGCGTCGTCGCCGAGCGCGCCGGCGTCGCCGTCTACGCCCCGGAGCCGGGCAACGGCGTCGGCGACCCGGTCAAGGTCGCCAAGGACTCCATCGAGTTCGCGAAGACGAAGGTCCACGACATCGTGATCGTGGACACCGCCGGCCGCCTCGGCATCGACCAGGAGCTGATGCAGCAGGCCGCGGACATCCGCGACGCGGTCTCGCCCGACGAGATCCTCTTCGTCGTCGACGCCATGATCGGCCAGGACGCGGTCAACACCGCCGAGTCCTTCCGCGACGGCGTCGGCTTCGACGGCGTGGTCCTGTCGAAGCTCGACGGCGACGCCCGCGGTGGTGCCGCGCTGTCGATCGCGTCCGTGACCGGCAAGCCGATCATGTTCGCGTCGAACGGCGAGAAGCTGGACGACTTCGACGCCTTCCACCCCGACCGGATGGCCTCCCGCATCCTCGACATGGGTGACCTGCTCACCCTGATCGAGCAGGCGGAGAAGACGTTCAGTCAGGAAGAGGCCGAGAAGATGGCCTCGAAGCTGGCGTCCAAGAAGGGCCAGGACTTCACGCTCGACGACTTCCTGGCGCAGATGGAACAGGTCAGGAAGATGGGCAGCATCAGCAAGCTGCTCGGCATGCTTCCCGGCATGGGCCAGATCAAGGACCAGATCAACAACCTGGACGAGCGCGACGTCGACCGCACGGCCGCGATCATCAAGTCGATGACCCCGGCGGAGCGCCAGGAGCCGACGATCATCAACGGCTCGCGCCGCGCCCGTATCGCCAAGGGTTCCGGTGTCGAGGTCAGCGCCGTCAAGAACCTGGTCGAGCGGTTCTTCGAGGCCCGCAAGATGATGTCCCGCATGGCCCAGGGCGGCGGCATGCCGGGGATGCCCGGGATGCCGGGCATGGGCGGCGGTCCCGGCCGCGCCAAGAAGAAGCAGAAGCAGGCCAAGGGCAAGCAGCGCTCCGGCAACCCGATGAAGCGCAGGCAGCAGGAGCTGGAGGAGGCGCAGCGCCGTGAGGCCGGTGCTCAGCCCGGCGGCGCCTTCGGTCTGCCGCAGCAGAGCGCCCAGGACTTCGAACTGCCCGACGAGTTCAAGAAGTTCATGGGCTGACGGCCCTTCTCCGCGGCGTGTCCGCCCGTACGGCACCGGGGGCGCCCCTTCGACAGGGGCGCCCCCGGTGGCGTTCCCGCGGGTGTCCGGCCGGGCGTCACGCGGGCCGTCCCCTCACCTCACGGGACGCGGGCGATCAGATAGCGGAAGACGTTGGTCATCCACACCGTGCCGTCCTTCCGGCGATGCGGATGGAGCGCCTCCGTCAGCTCCTTGTCGACCTGCTGCGGGTCGGTCGCGGCGATCGCGGCGTCGAACAGCCCGGTCGACAGCAGCCCGCGCACCGCGTTGCCCACGTCGGCGTAGCCGAAGGGGCAGGCCACCCGCCCCGAGCCGTCCGGCCGCAGACCGGCCCGCTGGGCGACCTCCTCCAGTTCGTCGCGCCGGGAGGAGCGCCGGCCGCTCCCGCGCGGCAGCGGCTCGGCCGGCTTCGTGGCCAGCCGCAGCACCGAGGACGTGGTGCACCGCTCCGGCGGACCCCAGCCGGCCAGTACGACGGACGCCCCGCGCCGGGCGAGCGGCGCCGCCGTCCCCAGCAGCTCGCCGAGCCCTTCTGAGTCCCCGGCCACGCCGCCGATCGGCTCGAACGCCGTCACCACGGTGTACGCGGGGGAGTCCACGTCGCCCAGATCGGCCAGGTCCCCTTCGACGAGCCGGGCGTCGCCACGCGCACGCGTGCCCCTCGTCTCCGGCAGCATCCGCTCCCGCGCCAGCGCCAGCCGTTCGGCCGAGGAGTCCACACCGGTGACGGAGGCACCCCGCGACGCCGCCATCAGCAGCGCCAGGCCCGACCCGCAGCCGAGGCCGAGCAGCCGCGTCCCGTCACCCACTTCGAGTCGCTCGTAGACGGCCTCGTAGAGCGGCACCAGCATCCGCTCCTGGATCTCGGCCCAGTCACGCGCGCGTGCACACCGATCGACGCGAGGAGGGTGTCCCGCGTGAGCCGGCTGCTGCCGCACGAGCGTAGGTGTCATCGAAAGCGCCCCAATCCGCCGAGAGTTGTCGCCGTGCCCCGTTTCCATGGCCCCCGTGCAGTGCGCTCGCACTCCCCGTATGCCAGATAACTCCGCGCTCGTCCCCGCGTCCAGGGGTTGTGGCCCTTTGCTTGTGTACCGTCCGCACACGCCGTCGTACTCAGTGACATCCACGAGCGTGCGAGGTTTGGGCCGCGGCGCAGCGGATCACGGCCGCAGCACGCGCGGCACGGCGATGGCTCCCGTTCCCACCCCCGGGCGACACCTTCCCGCGCTGGTACCAGGACCTGATCACCAAGCCCGGACCGGCGGACAGCGGGCCGGCGCGCGCCACCACGGTCATCCGCCCCTCCGCGTACGGGCTGTGGGAACGGATGCGGAGCAGACCTCCCGGGGCTCCTCGCTCCGCATGGTGAGTGGCCTGATCACGTCGCACGGTGATGACAGCGGGTTGCGGGCGCCGCCGCGCCGCGCCCCCGGCCGGGGCGTCGTCCCCGCGTCAAGGAGGAGGACGCGGTTCCGGCCAAGGTCCGCGAGACCGGCGGTCGGCTGGGGCGGCGGGCGGGCGCGTCCACGTCGACGACCGCACGGACACCCCGTTCGGGTGCCGCGCCGCCGACCGGAAGCTCCAGGGCGTGCCCCGTACGGGTCGAGGTCGGACCCCGTGACCTCGCGCACGCCACCGCGACGCCGGTCCGCCGCATTCCCGGCGGCAAGGAGCCCGTCGGTCTCGACGCGCTCCTCGGACTGCTGCCGGCCGTCCCGGGCGAGGACCAGGCCTCTCCTCGCACCGTCCCGCAGGCGCCGCGAGTCCCGCCGGCCGACGTGCCACCGTCGAGACGGCCTCCGGCGGGCGGCTGGGCCCGCATCCCGTGGGCCGACCTGGGCGAAGTGGGCGAAGCCGGGCTCGCCGGGCGCTCGGTGACCGTACGGTGTCCGGTGACGGGGGACGGGTCGGTGCCGGACCCCCACGGCGCACCCGGTAACGTCGCCGTCGTGACGCGCGCCCACCGGCCCGCCACGGAGCGCGGCCGAAAGGCCCCTTGCGCAATGGATGACGTCGGGTGCCCCGGCGCGCGGAGCCCCTGTACAGGCCGAGGCGTACGCGTGGCTACGTACCGGCTCGATGCGAACTGTGAGGCTTCTCCGCAGATCAGCGCACCCGCCCTCGTCAGGACGCATCAGCGGCAACTGACGGGTACGTGCAAATTATTTGGGATGCCCCGGAATAGGAACACAGAGGCACCTCGGCTCGTTGTCACGACGTGAGCACGACACCACCTGTTCTCGCCGCAGAGCTGGCAGGGGCGTGGGCCGACATTCAGCGGCACCACCCCGAACTGCCGGATCTCGCCGCGCCCGAATCCCTGATCGGGGAGTCGTCGTCCGCCTGCGGGCACGAACTCTCCTTCGAACGACTGCTTCACGAGGCAGTCCACGGCATCGCCGCCGCACGCGGAGTCCGCGACACCTCGCGCGCCGGCCGGTACCACAACCGCAGATTCCTCGCCATCGCGGAGGAGCTGGGCCTGGACCACCCCGAGGAGCCGCATCCCAGCAGCGGCTTCTCCCTGGTCACGCTCAACCCCGAAGCGAAGCGGCGCTACCGCCCGACCATCGAGCGGCTCCAGCGCGCCCTGAAGGCGCACACGGCCGCGACCGCGGCGGACACGGCCCGCAGTTTCCGGGGACCGGCCGCCCGGCACGGCTCGTCCGGGGGAGGCGTCCGCGTCAAGGCGGTCTGCGACTGCGGGCGCAACGTCCGCGTCGTCCCGTCGGTCCTGGCGCAGGCCCCCATCGTGTGCGGGGGGTGCGGCAAACCCTTCCGGATCCCGGAGGTCGTGGGCGCGGCGGCGGGCTGAGCCCGGCGTCCCGCGCGGGCCTGCCGCACGGGGCGGTACGGCCGGGCGCGGGAGCGCTACGCAGTGCCGGGTCGCGATCGGCTCCAGCGGCGAGCGGCGGCACCTCGTGGGTGCCGGGTCGCACGGCGGGGCCGGTTCCGTCCCGGCACCGTGCTGCCCGCGCGGGCGGGCGCCGCGAGCGGTGACGCGGGACGGGCGCGCGGTGCTCCGGCCCGGTCCGGGGCGCGGCGAGGCGTGCGCGGGGTCGCCCGCGGGAGGCGGTCCGGCCTGGTAAGACCCCCACGTGGCCGGTCGGGCGTGGTCAGGCGCGACGTGGTCGGGGCCGACGTGGTTCGGGTCCGGCGTGGTCAGGCCCGGCGTCATCCGGTCCGGGGTGGTCAGGTCCGCGTCGGCCGGGTCGTGCCGGGGCGCGGGCGGGCGTACGTCGGCCGGGGCGCGGTGCGGCGTGCGGGGCGTGCGTTCCGGCGGGTGAAGTCGGGTCCCGGGGATGTGGCACAATGGCTAGCTGTACTCGACAGCCGCATAGGACCCCTCTCTCCTCCGGCTGACGCGTCCATCGGGCACTCGGGTACCGCAACCCCACGCGGCAATCTCGCCGTGCCCAACCACGTCAAGACCAGGAGACACCACTTCCGTGGCAGTCAAGATCAAGCTGAAGCGTCTGGGCAAGATCCGTTCGCCTCACTACCGCATCGTCGTCGCCGACTCCCGTACCCGCCGTGACGGCCGGGCCATCGAGGAGATCGGCCTGTACCACCCGGTGCAGAACCCCTCGCGCATCGAGGTCGACTCCGAGCGTGCGCAGTACTGGCTGGGTGTCGGCGCGCAGCCGACCGAGCCCGTCCTCGCCATTCTCAAGCTGACCGGCGACTGGCAGAAGTACAAGGGCGAGCCCGCCCCGGCGCCGCTGCTCGTGGCCGAGCCGAAGGCGACCCGCCCGTCGTTCGACGCCCTCGGTGGCGACGACGAGGGCAAGGGTGAGGCCATCACCCAGAAGAAGAAGGCTGAGAAGAAGGACGACGCCGCGGCCGAGTCCTCTTCGTCTGAGTCGACCGAGGCCTGAGCATGCTCGAGGAGGCTCTCGAGCACCTCGTCAAGGGCATCGTCGACAACCCCGACGATGTGCAGGTCGCCTCGCGTGACCTGCGCCGCGGGCGCGTGCTCGAGGTCCGGGTCCACCCGGACGACCTCGGCAAGGTGATCGGTCGCAACGGCCGCACCGCGCGCGCTCTGCGCACCGTCGTGGGCGCCATCGGCGGCCGCGGTGTCCGCGTCGACCTCGTCGACGTGGACCACGTCCGCTGATCAGCAGACAGCACCGGCTCGGGCCGGGGAAGGCCTATCCGGCCGTCCCCGGCCCGTAGTCGTCTGCGCCGCACACCACCCCCCGCACGCGGACGACGGGTACGCCTCCCCGTACCGGCGCGGGCGGACCACAGGCACGCACCACAGGCCGCAGGCACACGACAGGAGATCGAAAGAAGTGCAGCTGGTAGTCGCTCGCGTCGGCCGTGCCCACGGCATCAAGGGCGAGGTCACCGTCGAGGTACGCACCGACGAGCCGGAGCTGAGGCTGGCGCCGGGCGCCGTCCTCGCCACGGACCCCGCGTCCACCGGTCCGCTGACCATCGAGACGGGCCGTGTGCACAGCGGCCGTCTGCTGCTGCGCTTCGAGGGCGTACGCGACCGGAACGCCGCCGAGGCGCTGCGCAACACCCTCCTGATCGCCGAGGTGGACCCGGACGAGAAGCCCGAGGACCCGGACGAGTACTACGACCACCAGCTCATGGACCTGGACGTCGTCACCGCGGACGGGACCGAGGTCGGACGGATCACCGAGATCTCGCACCTGCCCTCCCAGGACCTGTTCGTCGTGGAGCGGCCCGACGGCACCGAGGTGCTGATCCCCTTCGTGGAGGAGATCGTCACCGAGATCGACCTGACGGAGCAGCGGGCCGTCATCGACCCCCCGCCGGGACTCATCGACGACCGCGCGGAGATCGCCTCGTCCAGGGACGCCTCCGAAGAGGGCGACGCCCCGGAGGCGGACGAGGCGTCCGGCGAAGAGGGCGACGCGGCCGACGCGGCCGCCACGACCGGGAAAGACGCCTGATGCGACTCGACGTCGTCACGATCTTCCCCGAGTACCTGGAGCCCCTGAACGTCTCCCTGGTCGGCAAGGCACGCGCGCGGGGACAGCTGAACGTCCATGTGCACGACCTGCGGGAGTGGACGTACGACCGGCACAACACCGTCGACGACACCCCGTACGGCGGCGGCCCCGGCATGGTCATGAAGACCGGGCCCTGGGGCGACGCCCTGGACTCCGTCCTGGCCGACGGCTACGAGACGGGCTCCCACGGACCCGTCCTGGTCGTGCCCACCCCCAGCGGGCGCCCCTTCACCCAGGAACTGGCCGTCGAGCTGTCCGAGCGGCCCTGGCTGGTCTTCACGCCCGCCCGTTACGAGGGCATCGACCGCCGCGTCATCGACGAGTACGCCACCCGCATGCCCGTCTACGAGGTCTCCATCGGCGACTACGTGCTGGCCGGCGGGGAGGCGGCCGTCCTCGTCGTCACCGAGGCCGTGGCCCGGCTGCTGCCCGGCGTCCTCGGCAACGCCGAGTCCCACCGGGACGACTCCTTCGCGCCCGGGGCGATGGCCAACCTCCTGGAAGGCCCCGTCTACACGAAGCCGCCCGAGTGGCGCGGCCGGGACATCCCCGACGTGCTGGTCAGCGGCCACCACGGGAAGATCGCGCGCTGGCGCCGCGACGAGGCCCTGCGCCGCACGGCCGCGAACCGGCCGGACCTGATCGAGCGCTGCGCCCCCTCGGCCTTCGACAAGAAGGACCGGGAGATGCTCTCCATCCTGGGCTGGGCACCGGACCCGGACGGGGAGCCGCACGGCCGATTTTGGCGCAGGCCCCCCGCCGTGGAAGAATAGGCCGCTGCTGTACGTCGTCCGATGCGCGCCCCTGCCACAGGGGGACACGACGCCCGTCCCGACGCGGCAGCCCACCTTCTGGAAATCAACGTCCGTTGATGACCTGTGGCATCAACGAAGAAAGCAGACGACATGTCTCACCTGCTCGACACCGTCGACAGCGCCTCGCTGCGCACCGACATCCCGGCCTTCCGCCCGGGTGACACCGTCAACGTCCACGTCCGCGTCATCGAGGGCAACCGCTCCCGTGTGCAGCAGTTCAAGGGCGTAGTCATCCGCCGCCAGGGCGCCGGTGTCCGCGAGACCTTCACGGTCCGCAAGGTCTCCTTCTCCGTCGGCGTCGAGCGCACGTTCCCGGTGCACACCCCGATCGTCGAGAAGATCGAGCTCGTCACCCGCGGTGACGTGCGTCGCGCCAAGCTCTACTACCTCCGTGAGCTGCGCGGCAAGGCCGCGAAGATCAAGGAGAAGCGCGACAACTGAGCTAGCGCACGGGGTCACGGAGCGGCCGGATAGCATCTGGCCTCGATGGACACCGAAGCACAGCCTGTGGAGCGCGACCGCTCCTCCCGCCCTGGTGAGTCCGAGGAGAACTCGGACCCGGAGGGCGCGGAGGGGCGGTCGCGTTCTGCGTTGGCGGACCGGGTGGCCGACCGGCTCCCGGGCGGCCGCCTCACCCTCACCGTGCTCGTCTGCCTGCTCTTCCTGCTGCTCCTCTCCACCTTCGTGATGCAGCCGTTCCAGATTCCGAGCGGTTCCATGGAGCGGGGATTGAGGATCGGGGACCGCGTTCTCGTAAATAAGTTGGCGTACCGTTTCGGTGCCGAGCCGCGGCGGGGCGATGTCGTGGTGTTCGACGGCACCGGGTACTTCGGGGACGCCGACTACGTGAAGCGCGTCGTCGGGGTGGGCGGCGACCACGTGGTCTGCTGCGACAGGGAGGGGAGGGTGGAGGTGAACGGCCGGTCGGTCGACGAGTCGGCGTTCCTCTTTCCGGGGGACCGTCCGTCCGACGTGCCCTTCGACGTCGTGGTGCCCGACGGGACCCTCTTCCTGCTCGGCGACCACCGCGGCGACTCCAGCGACTCCCGCGACCACCTGGGCTCGCCGGGCGGCGGCATGATCCCGGTCGGCGAGGTCATCGGCCGGGCCGACTGGATCGCCTGGCCCGCCGGCCACTGGACCCGCCTCGACCGACCCGGCGCCTACGCGCGCGTGCCCGCCGCGGACGGTGCCCATGGGTAACCGTGGGAAACCCCGCGGCGCCCCCGGCAGCGCCGCCGACAACCTGCTGCCCACCGGATCCCGGCGGGCCGGCGGCGCCGCCCGCCCCGGCCGCGCCGAGCGGCGCAGACTGGCCCGCAAGGTCAAGCGGCGCAGGCGCCGCTCCGCCATCAAGGAGATCCCGCTCCTGGTGGGCGTGGCGGTCCTCATAGCGCTGGTCCTGAAGACGTTCCTGGTGCAGGCGTTCGTGATCCCGTCGGGCTCCATGGAGAACACGATCCAGATCGGCGACCGCGTCCTCGTCGACAAGCTCACCCCCTGGTTCGGTTCCAGGCCCCAGCGCGGTGACGTCGTCGTCTTCAAGGACCCGGGCAACTGGCTGGAAGGCGAGCAGACCGTCAAGAAGGACGACCCGATCGTCGTCAAGCAGGTCAAGGAAGGGCTCACCTTCATCGGGCTGCTGCCCTCCGACAACGACAAGGACCTGATCAAGCGGGTCGTCGCGGTCGGCGGCGACACCGTCAAGTGCTGCGACAAGCAGGGCCGCGTGACCGTCAACGGGATGCCGCTGGACGAGTCGTACATCCACCCGGACAACAAGCCCTCCGCGTTCGCGTTCTCGGTCACCGTGCCGAAGGGCCGCCTCTGGGTGATGGGCGACCACCGGGCCAACTCGGCCGACTCCCGCTACCACCGCACCGAGAAGTACGGCGGCACCGTCTCCGAGGAGTCCGTCGTCGGCCGGGCCATGGTCATCGCCTGGCCCGTCGGCCACTGGACCCGCCTGAAGGAACCGGACACGTATGCCTCCGTGCCGACGGGGTCGACCACCGCTCTCGGCCCGTCGCATAGGGTGGCTCACGCGGATCGATACGGATTGATCCCGCTCCCGAGCCCTGCGGAACTCCCGCTCGTTATGGGAGTGGTGGGCCTGCGCCGGATGCGACGCGGGCGGCGGCACGGACTGAGGAGTGGATGTGGGGGACTTGGCGGTCGGCGCACGATCCGGACACGAGGGCCCGGAGGAGCGACCGGAGCGGCCCGGCGGTGCGGCTTCCCCGGCAGACGACGTCGCGGACTCCGCGAGTGACTCCGCGGACGGCGGCGGTACCCACGACCAGGACGGCGGGACCGGGCAGGGCCGGCCCAGGAAGCAGCGCTCCTTCTGGAAGGAGCTCCCCCTCCTCATCGGTATCGCCCTGGTGCTGGCGCTGCTGATCAAGACCTTCCTGGTGCAGGCGTTCTCGATCCCCTCGGACTCGATGCAGAACACCCTCCAGCAGGGCGACCGGGTCCTGGTCGACAAGCTGACCCCCTGGTTCGGCTCCGAGCCCGAGCGCGGCGAGGTCGTCGTCTTCCACGACCCCGACAAGTGGCTGGCGGGCGAGCCCACGCCGAACCCGAACGCCGTGCAGAAGGCGCTCAGCTGGATCGGCCTGATGCCGTCGGCCGAGGAGAAGGACCTGATCAAGCGGGTCATCGGGGTCGCCGGCGACACCGTCGAGTGCAAGGGCAGCGGCCCGCTCAAGGTGAACGGCAAGGCGCTCAACGAGGAGTCCTACGTCTTCGCCGGGAACACCCCGTGCAGCATCGACGACCAGGGCGGCCAGTTCAAGGTGAAGGTGCCCGAGGGCAAGATCTGGGTCATGGGCGACCACCGTCAGAACTCGCTGGACTCCCGCTACCACCAGCAGGACGCCAACAAGGGCTTCGTGCCCGTGGGCAACGTGGTCGGCCGCGCCATCGTGATCGCCTGGCCCCCCACCCGCTGGGACACCCTGCCGGTTCCCGACACCTTCGACCAGAACCTGAGCGCCGCCGTGGCTCCCGGGGCGCTCGGCCTCGCGGGCGCCGCTCCGCTGGTGCTGTGGCGCCGCCGCCGTCTCACGGCCGCGGACTCCAGGGTTTCTGGGCGGCGTACCGCCGGGTAGGGTGCCGTCCCAGATCGCCGATCTTCCAAGGCCCGCGCCGGGCCGCGAGATCGATTCTCCGAGTTGGGGAGCACTGGGATGAGCAGGACGACAGGTCGTACGGACGAGGGCCGCGGACGGCTCGGCAGCACGCTGTCGGGACTGGCCGTGGCCCTCGGCTGTGTGCTCTTCCTCGGGGGGTTCGTCTGGGGCGCGATCGTCTACCAGCCGTACACCGTGCCGACGGAGTCCATGACGCCGACCATCGCGGCCGGTGACCGCGTCCTGGCCGAACGGGTCGACGGCGACGAGGTCCGGCGCGGTGACGTGGTCGTCTTCAAGCAGAAGACCTGGGGCGACATGCCCATGGTCAAGCGGGTCGTGGCGGTCGGCGGGGACACCGTCGCCTGCTGCACCGACGACAGGCTGACGGTCAACGGCAAGCGGATCGAGGAACCGTATCTGCCCAAGGGGCAGGCCGCGGAGTCGAAGAAGATACCGGCGATCCAGGTCCCCGAGGGGCGGCTGTTCCTGCTCGGCGACGAGCGCAGCGGCTCCCTGGACTCGACGGCCCACCTCACCGAGGCCTTCAACGGCACGGTGCCGCGCAGCGCGGTGAAGGGGCGGGTGGACGCCGTGGTCTGGCCGATGGACGGCATGCTGGAGCGGCCCACCGGCTTCGAGACCCTCGGCGCGATCTCCTCGCCCGGCCCGCTGCGGCCGGTGCTCGCCGCGGTGGTGGCCGGCGCGGTGCTGGTCCTCGGCGGGGCCGCCTACGGTCCCGTCGCCAAGCGCGCCGGGCGGCGGGGCCGCGCCCGGACGGAGCTCGCCGGTGCCCGCTGAGCCGTCGCCCGGCGGACCGGCCCCGGACGTGTACGAGGGCGGGCTGCGCAAGGTCGCCCGGGTGGTGCTGCTCGACCCGCGGGACCGCATCCTGCTGTTGCACGGGCACGAGCCCGGGGATCCGGCCGACGACTGGTGGTTCACGCCCGGCGGCGGTCTGGAAGGCACGGAGACGCGCGAGGAGGCCGCTCTGCGGGAACTCGCGGAGGAGACCGGCATCACCGAGGTCGAACTGGGTCCGGTGCTGTGGCGGCGGCGGTGCTCCTTCCCGTTCGCCGGACGCCGCTGGGACCAGGACGAGTGGTACTTCCTGGCCCGTACGGCCCAGACGGCGACGGTCGCCGCCGGGCTGACGGAACTGGAACGGCGCAGTGTCGCCGGAGCGCGCTGGTGGACGTGCCGGGAACTGACCGAGGCACATGAGACGGTGTATCCGACCAGACTCGCCGGGCTGCTGCGCAGGCTGCTCGACGAAGGTCCCCCGGCCAGGCCCGAGGTCCTCGACACCGAAATCGTCTAGGGGCTCGCGGGGCTGGCGCACAATGGGGGGACGCACGGCTGAAGGGGAACATGCCATGAGCGCCGAGGACCTCGAGAAGTACGAGACCGAGATGGAGCTGAAGCTCTACCGGGAGTACCGCGATGTCGTCGGTCTGTTCAAATACGTGATCGAGACCGAACGGCGCTTCTACCTCACCAACGACTACGAGATGCAGGTGCACTCGGTCCAGGGTGAGGTCTTTTTTGAGGTGTCCATGGCGGATGCCTGGGTGTGGGACATGTACCGGCCTGCTCGTTTCGTGAAGCAGGTACGGGTCCTCACCTTCAAGGATGTGAACATCGAAGAACTGAACAAGAGCGACCTGGAGCTGCCCGGCGGCTGAATGCGGGGCTGAATCCCGGCTGGACCGGTGGGGGGTCGCTCGTGCGGGTGACGCGGTTGTCCACAATCGAGCGGCCGTCCACCAAGATCCAACAGAGCACCGCCGCGGCCCCAGTGTGGGTGCCGGAGGTGGTGCCCACATGAACACGCATCTGGCACGCGGCGCACTCGGCAGGTACGGCGAGGACCTCGCCGCGCGGCGGCTGACCGATACCGGGATGACGGTCCTGGCGCGCAACTGGCGCGCCGGCCGGACCGGTGAGATCGACATCGTGGCCCGGGACGGCGACGCGCTCGTCGTCTGCGAGGTCAAGACCCGCAGGGCGGGTGCCTTCGAGCACCCCATGGCGGCCGTGACGCCCGTGAAGGCGAGGCGGCTGCGGAGCCTCGCCGAGCGCTGGGTCCAGGAGCACGGCGGAGCCCCGCCCGGCGGTGTCCGCATCGACCTCGTCGGCGTCCTCCTGCCCGACCGCGGCGCGCCCGTCGTGGAGCACGCGCGGGGGGTGGCCTGATGGGATTCGCGCGTACGTGTGCGGTCGCACTGGTCGGCGTGGAGGGCGTCGTCGTCGAGGTGCAGGCCGATCTGGAGCCGGGCGTCGCGGCCTTCGCCCTCGTCGGCCTGCCCGACAAGAGCCTCACCGAGAGCCGCGACCGGGTGCGGGCCGCCGTGGTGAACTCGGGCGCCGCCTGGCCGCAGAAGAAGCTCACGGTCGGCCTGAGTCCCGCGTCCGTCCCCAAGGGCGGTTCGGGCTTCGATCTGGCGGTCGCTTGCGCGGTGCTGGGAGCCGCCGAGCGGATCGATCCCCGGGTCCTCTCGGACATCGTGATGGTCGGCGAGCTGGGACTCGACGGACGGGTGCGCCCGGTCCGCGGCGTGCTGCCCGCGGTCCTCGCCGCCGCCGACGCGGGATACGAGCAGGTGGTCGTCCCGGAGTGCGCCGCGGCCGAGGCGTCCCTCGTCCCGGGGATCTCCGTGCTCGGCGTCCGCAGCCTGCGCCAGCTCATCGCCGTCCTCACCGACGAGCCGGTGCCCGAGGAGACCCCGGACGAGCAGGGCAGGCCGGATCCGCTGCTGGCCGGCCTGCGCGTACCCGGCACGGGCGAGGCCACCGGCCTGTGCGGCGTCGCCGTGCCGGAGCACGACCAGGGCGACGACCTGGCCGACGTGGTCGGCCAGCTGTCGGCGCGCACGGCGATGGAGGTCGCCGCGGCGGGCGGCCACCACGTCTTCCTGCAAGGACCCCCGGGCGCGGGGAAGACCATGCTGGCCGAGCGGATGCCCGCCCTCCTGCCCCGTCTGAACAGGCAGGAGTCCCTGGAGGTGACGGCCGTCCACTCGGTGGCCGGTCTCCTCCCGCCGGGCCGGCCACTGGTCGACGTCCCGCCCTACTGCGCGCCCCACCACTCCGCGACCATGCAGTCACTCGTCGGCGGCGGAAAAGGGCTGGCGCGGCCCGGAGCGGTCTCGCTGTCCCATCGCGGGGTGCTCTTCCTGGACGAGGCCCCGGAATTCAGCGGGTTCGTCCTGGACGCGCTGCGCCAGCCCCTGGAGGCGGGACACGTGGTCATCGCCCGGAGCGCGGGAGTGGTGCGCTTCCCCGCGAAGTTCCTCATGGTGCTCGCGGCCAACCCCTGTCCCTGCGGGCGCTTCAGCGTGGGCGGCGATCTCTGCGAGTGCCCGCCCTCGGCCATCCGCCGCTACCAGTCGAGGCTCTCCGGGCCACTCCTCGACCGGGTCGACCTGCGCGTGGAGGTGGAGCCGGTGACCCGTGCCGAACTGACGGCGCGCGGCGCCCGCGGCGAGACGACGCGCACCGTCGCCGACCGGGTGCGCGCGGCGCGCGAGCGGTCGGCCACGCGCCTCGCCGGGACCCCGTGGCACACCAACAGCGAGGTGCCGGGGCGGGAGCTGCGCGGTCGCTGGCAGGCGGTGCCGGGAGCCATGGACGAGGCCGAGCGAGGACTGGAGCGGGGGACCCTGACCGCCCGCGGCCTGGACCGGGTGCTCCGCGTGGCCTGGACCGTCGCCGACCTCTCGGGCCACGACCGGCCGGACGCCGGGGACGTCGCCCTCGCTCTGCAACTGCGCACCGGCGTCCCCCGGGGCGTGCCCATGATGATCGGCGCGCGGTCGTGACGGACGAGGAGCGGCTCGCCCGGGTCACCCTCTCCCGGGTCCTCGAACCGGGCGACGAGACGGGCGGACGCTGGGTGCGGGAGTCCGGCGCCGTGGAGGTGGCCCGCCGCCTGGTGGACGGCGGCGACCCGCTGCCGGGAGTCACGTACACGCGCTGGGAGGGGCTGCGGGGCCGGGCCGCCCGCGTGTGCCCGGAGGGGGACCTGGAGCGTGCCGGGGAAGCCGGAGTGCGGTACGTGTGCCCCGGTGACGGCGAGTGGCCCGCACAGCTCGACGACCTCGGGGACGGCAGACCCGTCGGACTGTGGGTGCGGGGCCGGCCCAGCCTGCGGATGTGGGCGCTGCGTTCCGTCGCCGTCGTGGGCGCCCGCGCCTGCACCGAGTACGGCGCCCACATGGCGGCCACCCTGGGCGCGGAGCTCGCCGAACGCGGCTGGGTCGTCGTCTCGGGCGGCGCGTACGGGGTGGACGGCGCCGCGCACCGGGGCGCACTGGGAGCGGGCGGCGCCACCGTCGCCGTCCTGGCCTGCGGCGTGGACCGGCCCTACCCGCGCGGCCACACCCAGTTGATCACCCGGATCGCCGAACAGGGCCTGGTGGTGGGGGAGTTGCCACCCGGCGAGCACCCCACGCCCAGCAGATTCATCCAGCGGAACAGGATCATCGCCGCGCTCACCCGGGGCACGGTCGTCGTCGAGGCCGCGTACCGCAGCGGCGCCCTGGTCACGGCCCGGGCCGCGCTCAGGCTCGGCCGGTTCACGATGGGGGTGCCGGGGCCCGCCACCAGCGGTCTGTCGGCGGGCGTCCACGAACTCCTGCGCGGAGAGGCGGTCCTGGTCACCGACGCCGGGGAAGTGGTCGAGCTGGTCGGGGACATGGGCGAGCTGGCCCCGGAGCGGCGCGGACCGGTGCTGCCGCGCGATCTGCTGCACCCGGCGGCCCGGCGGGTGCTCTCCGCGCTGCCCGGCCGGGGCACCGCCACCGCGGACCTGATCGCGCGCGGCGCGGCGACGACGGGGGACGACGCGATCGGGAGACTGTACGAACTCCGAGCACTTGGTTTCGTCGAACGACACGGCGACGGCTGGAAGTTGACACGCCAGGCGATGACCTCCGTTCACGAAGGTCACGGTCGGTGTTGACCCGGTGCGTTCGGCCGTCCGGGCGATCCCCGACAGCCTTGGCAATTCCCATAGTTGACGTCTCCCGGTGATCACACAGTGCGACGGACGGACGTCGGAGCGGGCACGCGGGACCCTCCTTCGCGTGCGGGTGATCCCCGGCCCTTCGCTCACTGCGACACCTCAGTCACGCTACGCTCACCAGGATTCCGACGCGGACAGGCAACTCGGCATCAGTCCGACAGCTCACCCACGCACACCCAGTACACGGCAGAACGGCACAAGGCGACGAATGCCCCAGCACACCTCCGGGTCTGACCGGACGGCGGTTCCCCCCGCCGCCCGCGGCAGCGTGCGTCCGCCCGCACCCTCGACGGTCGAGGAGCTGTGGCGGTCGTACAAGGCGACCGGGGACGAGCGGCTGCGGGAACAGCTGATCCTGCACTACTCGCCCCTGGTGAAGTACGTGGCGGGGCGGGTCAGCGTCGGGCTGCCGGCCAACGTGGAGCAGGCGGACTTCGTCTCGTCCGGGGTGTTCGGGCTGATCGACGCGATCGAGAAGTTCGACATCGAGCGGGAGATCAAGTTCGAGACGTACGCGATCACGCGGATCCGCGGCGCGATGATCGACGAGCTGCGTGCGCTCGACTGGATCCCCCGCTCGGTGCGCCAGAAGGCGCGCAGCGTGGAGCGGGCGTACGCGACGCTGGAGGCCCGGCTCAGACGTACGCCCTCCGAGGGCGAGGTCGCCTCGGAGATGGGTGTCGGCGTCGACGAACTGCACGCGGTGTTCAGCCAGTTGTCGCTGGCGAACGTCGTCGCCCTGGAGGAGCTGCTGCATGTCGGGGGCGAGGGCGGCGGCCGGCTCAGCCTCATGGACACCCTGGAGGACACGGCCGCCGACAACCCCGTGGAGGTCGCCGAGGACCGGGAGCTGCGGCGGTTCCTGGCCAGGGCGATCAACACGCTGCCCGACCGTGAGAAGACCGTGGTGACCCTCTACTACTACGAGGGCCTCACCCTCGCCGAGATCGGCAACGTCCTCGGGGTGACCGAGAGCCGGGTGAGCCAGATCCACACCAAGTCCGTGCTCCAGCTGCGCGCGAAACTGGCGAGCTTCGGGCGTTGAGGTGGGGTGCGGGTGGGGGTGCCTGCCGTGGGGCGTTGAGGTGGGGGTGCGGGTGCGGGTGCGGGTGCGGGTGCTGCGGGCTGCTGAGGTGGGGTGGGCGGCGCTGGTCGCTGGCGGGGTGGGCGTTGCAGGGCGCTGACACGGGGCGGGCCGCTCCTCAGGGCCGCCGGGGCGGGGCGGGCGCGGCTGGTTGCTGAGATGGGGCGGGCGTCGCGGGCCGTGAAAGTGGGGTGGCGGCGCTGGTCGCTGAGGCGGGCGGACTCCCGTGAAGAGGCCCTCTTCCGGGCCCTGTGCGGGGGCCGACGGTCAGGGAAGGGTCACTCGGCGCCCCTTACGTGGGCGGCCGGCGGCGGGGCCTGTCGGCGGTCTGCGCTCGGCCGGGTGGGCGGAGTGGCTCCCGTCCTCGGCGGTCCGTCCGTAAAGTGGTTGACGTGCCAAGGATTCGAGCGGCCTCCGTGGCCGAGCACCGGTCGATGCAGCGAGCCGCCCTGCTGGACGCGGCACGGTCCCTGCTGTCCGAGGGCGGGACGGAAGCGCTGACCTTCCCGGCCCTCGCCGAGCGGACGGGACTGGCCCGGTCCTCCGTCTACGAGTACTTCCGGTCCCGTGCGGCCGTCGTCCAGGAACTCTGCGAGGTCGACTTCCCCGTCTGGGCGGCCGAGGTGGAGGCCGCGATGGCGGCGGCAAGCGGACCCGAGGGCAAGGTGGAGGCGTACGTCCGACAGCAGCTGGCCCTGGTCGGCGACCGGCGCCACCGGGCCGTGGTCGCCATCTCCGCGAGCGAGTTGGACGAGGGCGCCCGGGAGAAGATCCGCGCGGCGCACGGCGGGCTCGTCGCCATGATCGGGGAGGCGTTGCGGGCCATGGGGCACACGGAGCCGCGTCTCGCGGCCATGCTGCTTCAGGGCATCGTCGACGCGGCCGTACGGCGGATCGAGCTGGGAGCGGCCGAGGATCCCGACGCGATCACGGACGCGGCGGTGGCGATGGCTCTGCGGGGCGTCGGAGGCTGAGGGAGTCCCCGGGGTTGTCGGGGTCGTTCCCTGGGTTCGCTAGGTTCCCGAGGTTGTCGGTGGCGGGCTGGGATGCGCGGTCCTCCATGGATGAGGGCTGGCGGGGGATGTAGTGCTCCACGGACTGGGGAGCGTGGGGTGTCCCGGGCCGTTCGTGTGGCAGCTGGGCAGCTGGGCAGTCGGGCGGCTGGGCGGTTGGGCGGTCGGCGGGGGCGCCGGGGGCCCGTATCTGGCGGTCCCTCCCCGGTGCCTGGCGGTCCCCTCCCGGTGCCTGGCGATCCGCCCGGTATCTGGCGGCCCCCTCCAGTGACCCGGGCTCCCGTCTCACGGGACCGGGACCGGGACCGGGAGTAGGCGGGGTGGGGCTCCGCGGAGGAGCCAGGGGGGCAGCAGCGACAGGGGATTCACGTAGGTGGCGCCTCGCAGGAGACCCCAGTGCAGGCAGGCCGTGGCGCAGTGCGAGTCCGTCGCCGACCCCAGGGTGCCCAGGACGGCGCCCGCCGCCACCTCGTCGCCCTTCTTCACCGAGGGCTCGACAGGGCCGTACGTCGTGCGCAGGGGCGAGTCGCCCGTCCCCGACAGTTCGACCGAGACGACTCCGCGTCCCGCCACCCGGCCCGCGAAGGAGACCCGGCCGGGGGCGACCGCCCGTACGGGGTCACCCGGTGCCGCGGCCAGGTCTACGCCCCGGTGGCCACGGCCGTACGCCGTGACAGGGGGGTCCCAGCCCCGTAGAACCAGCGGGCGCGGACCGGGGCGCCCGTCCAGGGGCCAGGTGCGGCCGACCGCCGGCACGGAGAGGTCCATCCCGGGCACCCTGGGCACCTCGGGCGGTCCCGGTGGACCGGTTGCGCCCGGCGTTCCGGACAGTCCAGCGAACCGGGCTGTCCCCTGCACACCAGGCGGTTCCGGCAGGCCGGCTACGCCCGGCGCTCCGAGCAGTCCCGTGAACCGGGCTGTCCCAAGCACCCCGGGCGGTCCCGGCAGGCCAGCCGCAGCCGACGTCGTGAGCCTTCTCGGCCCGCGTGGCTGACCCGCCATCCCTACCTTGCCCGCCGACTCCGAACCTCCCGGCAATTCCAGCCTCCCCGCCCGTCCCGGCGTATCCACGCTCCCTGTCGTACTCGGCGGGCCGGCCGCCCCCCGCTCCCCGGCCGCCATGACGACCCCGGACTCCAGCGGGCCCCCGGACTCCCGCAGGCTTCCAGCCCCCGGCCTCTCGTGGCGCTCCGCCGATCCCGGTCGGACCGGAGTCCTTTCCAGCCCCGTCCCTCTCCGGACCGGAGTTTCTGCCGGCCCCGGCCTCGGCCCGGAGGGAGTCGTTGTGGCTGTGGTGTGGATGAGGGGGAGGGCTGGTGGGGGCTGGGCTTCGGTGGGGGGTGTCGTCAGGGCGGGCAGTAGGGCCAGCCACGTGAGGGCGCGTCGTGTCGCTCGCATGCGAGAACCGTCCCGCACCTGGGCGGATCATGACCGGGATCTGTGGAGTACCCGCCGGTTGTGGACATCGGCGTCACCCGGCGCTCCGCGGGTCCCGTACACTTCTTGTGGCGATCCGGGTCACCGGGTCGACTTCGCACGCCCCGCATCCGGCCCACGTCATCCGACGAAAGCCGGTGTCAGCGCCCCTCGGTCCTCAGTGGCAAGGCGCATCGCGGGCGTCAGGCGCGAGTGCCGTCCGGCACACGCGGCACAACCGAGAACCTCAAGGAGAACGGCCATGGCCGTCGTCACGATGCGGGAGCTGCTGGAAAGCGGCGTCCACTTCGGTCACCAGACCCGCCGCTGGAACCCGAAGATGAAGCGCTTCATCTTCACGGAGCGCAACGGCATCTACATCATCGACCTGCTCCAGTCGCTGTCGTACATCGACCGCGCCTACGAGTTCGTCAAGGAGACCGTCGCCCACGGCGGCACGGTCATGTTCGTCGGCACGAAGAAGCAGGCGCAGGAGGCCATCGCCGAGCAGGCCACCCGCGTCGGCATGCCCTACGTGAACCAGCGCTGGCTGGGCGGCATGCTCACCAACTTCTCGACCGTCTACAAGCGTCTGCAGCGCCTCAAGGAGCTCGAGCAGATCGACTTCGAGGACGTCGCCGCCTCCGGTCTGACCAAGAAGGAGCTTCTCGTGCTCTCGCGCGAGAAGGCCAAGCTGGAGAAGACCCTCGGTGGTATCCGCGAGATGCAGAAGGTGCCCAGCGCCGTCTGGATCGTGGACACCAAGAAGGAGCACATCGCGGTCGGTGAGGCCCGGAAGCTCAACATCCCGGTCGTCGCCATCCTCGACACCAACTGCGACCCCGACGAGGTCGACTACAAGATCCCGGGCAACGACGACGCGATCCGCTCCGTCACCCTGCTCACCCGCGTGATCGCCGACGCCGTCGCCGAGGGCCTCATCGCCCGCTCCGGCGCCGGCAAGGCCGAGGGTGACAAGGCCGCGGGCGAGCCGCTCGCCGCGTGGGAGCGCGACCTGCTCGAGGGCGAGAAGAAGGCCGACTCCGAGGACGCCGCCGCCGAGGCCCCGGCCGCCGAGGTCCAGACCTCCGCCGAGACCGAGAAGGTCGCCGACGCCGAGCAGGCCGAGGCCCCCGCCGCCGCCGAGGCCACCACCGAGGCTCCGGCCGCGGACGCCGAGCAGGCCTGACCCTCACCCTTTCGGGTTGTCGAACGGCGGGGGCCCACGAAGCCCCCGCCGTTCGGTCCGTAGATCTTCAGACTTCGAGAGAGATTCCAGGAATCATGGCGAACTACACCGCCGCCGACGTCAAGAAGCTCCGTGAGCTCACCGGCGCCGGCATGATGGACTGCAAGAAGGCGCTGGACGAGGCCGACGGCAACGTCGACAAGGCCGTCGAGGCGCTGCGCATCAAGGGCCAGAAGGGCGTCGCCAAGCGCGAGGGCCGTTCCGCCGAGAACGGCGCCGTGGTCTCCATCATCGCCGACGACAACACCTCCGGTGTGCTCGTCGAGCTGAAGTGCGAGACGGACTTCGTCGCCAAGGGCGAGAAGTTCCAGGCCGTCGCCAACCAGATCGCGCAGCACGCCGCCGCGACGTCCCCCGCCGACATCCAGGCGCTGCTCGCGTCCGAGATCGAGGCCGGCAAGACCGTCCAGGCGTTCGTCGACGAGGCCAACGCCAACCTGGGCGAGAAGATCGTCCTGGACCGCTTCGCCCAGTTCTCCGGCGCGTACGTCACCGCGTACATGCACCGCACCATGCCCGACCTGCCCCCGCAGATCGGTGTCCTGGTCGAGCTGGACAAGGCCGACGCCGACCTCGCCAAGGGCATCGCGCAGCACATCGCCGCCTTCGCGCCGAAGTACCTCTCCCGTGAGGACGTTCCGGCCGAGGTCGTCGAGTCCGAGCGCCGCGTCGCCGAGGAGACCACCCGCGCCGAGGGCAAGCCCGAGGCCGCTCTCCCGAAGATCGTCGAGGGTCGCGTCAACGGCTTCTTCAAGGAGGCCACCCTCCTCGGTCAGCCGTACGCGCTCGACAACAAGAAGTCCGTCCAGAAGGTCCTGGACGAGGCCGGTGTCACCCTGAAGCGCTTCACGCGCATCAAGGTCGGCATCTGAGTCCGTACCGCGATCGACGCGCGACCCCGCTAGGGTCGACAGCAGTCGTCCGCGTACGCCGGCACGCGTGCGTGCGTGACGGACGACAGCAGATCTGACGAGGAGGCCATTGCCGCGTATGGGAGCCAACACCCCACCGGCAATGGCCTTCTTCGTATGTGCGACACGTAAAGAGGCGAGATCTTCATGACCACCACCCAGGCCGACAACGGCGAGAAGACCGACGACGGCAAAGGCACCGGACGCTTTCTGCTGAAGCTTTCCGGTGAGGCGTTCGCCGGTGGCGGCGGACTGGGCGTCGACCCCGACGTGGTGCACAAGATCGCCCGTGAGATCGCGGCCGTCGTGCGCGGCGGCGCGCAGATCGCGGTCGTCATCGGCGGCGGCAACTTCTTCCGCGGCGCGGAGCTCCAGCAGCGCGGCATGGACCGGGCCCGGTCCGACTACATGGGCATGCTCGGCACGGTCATGAACTGCCTGGCCCTCCAGGACTTCCTGGAGAAGGAGGGCATCGACAGCCGCGTACAGACCGCCATCACCATGGGACAGGTCGCCGAGCCCTACATCCCGCTGCGCGCCGTGCGCCACCTGGAGAAGGGCCGTGTGGTCATCTTCGGCGCGGGCATGGGCATGCCGTACTTCTCCACGGACACCACCGCCGCGCAGCGCGCCCTGGAGATCGACGCCGAGGCCCTGCTGATGGGCAAGAACGGCGTGGACGGGGTCTACGACTCCGACCCGAAGACGAACCCGGGGGCCGTCAAGTTCGACGCGCTCGGCTACGGCGAGGTCATCACCCGGGACCTCAAGGTCGCGGACATGACCGCGATCACGCTCTGCCGCGACAACAAGCTCCCCATCCTGGTCTTCGAGCTCCTGGCGGAGGGCAATATCGCGCGGGCGGTCAAGGGTGAGAAGATCGGCACACTCGTGGGTGACCAGGACAGCCGGGCCTGACCGGGGACGGACCCCGACGGGGCACGCGCTCCGGCGGGAACGCATCCCGACGGGGTACGCACCCTGGTGGGGATGGACCCTGACCGGGGGATGGACAATGTCCTGCCGGTCGGGAACCGTGCAGGAACAAGACGCGACGCAGCCGGCCGCCGACCCCGACGAGGAACAGCTGCCGGGCCTACTCAAGACACGCAGGAGCAAGTGGTGATCGAAGAGACCCTCCTCGAAGCCGAGGAGAAGATGGAGAAGGCCGTCGTGGTCGCCAAGGAGGACTTCGCCGCGATCCGCACCGGCCGTGCGCACCCGGCGATGTTCAACAAGATCGTGGCGGACTACTACGGTGCGCTGACGCCGATCAACCAGCTGGCCTCTTTCTCGGTGCCGGAGCCGCGCATGGCCGTGGTGACCCCGTTCGACAAGAGCGCGCTGCGCAACATCGAGCAGGCGATCCGTGACTCCGACCTCGGGGTCAACCCGAGCAACGACGGCAACATCATCCGGGTGGTGTTCCCCGAGCTGACCGAGGAGCGCCGCAAGGACTACATCAAGGTCGCCCGGACCAAGGCCGAGGACTCGAAGGTGTCCATCCGCTCCGTGCGCCGCAAGGCCAAGGACGGGATCGACAAGCTCGTCAAGGACGGCGAGGTCGGCGAGGACGAGGGCCGCCGTGCGGAGAAGGAACTCGACGACACCACCCACAAGTACGTGGCCCAGGTGGACGAGCTTCTCAAGCACAAGGAAGCGGAGCTTCTCGAGGTCTGATGAACGACTCTTCCTGGGGAGCGCCGCCACAAGCCGGGTACTGGGGGCCTTCCGCACAGGGGCCTGTCCAGGGGGCAGCCCCGGCGGGTCCCACGTACGATGCGCATGACGCCCAGCAGACTCGCCCCATGCCCATCGTGCCCGAGGTACCCGCATACGGCGGAGACCAGGATGACGACCGGGGGGCCGCTCGGCTGAGCGGCCCCTTGTTCCGCGACGAGACACCATCGGCGGCGCCCTACGCGGGTCCGTCGCACCACCCGCAGAGTCCGCAGGAGCCCATGCCCAGCGCCGCCCACCAGCCAGCGCCCGCACCTCAGAAGAAGAGTGCGGGCCGTGACCTGGGCGCGGCCATAGGAGTGGGCGTCGGACTCGGTGCGGTGATCATCGCGTCGCTGTTCGTCGTCAAGGCCGTGTTCATCGGGGTGATAGCGGTCGCCGTGGTGGTGGGCCTGTGGGAGCTCACGTCACGGCTGTCCGAGCGCAAGGGCATCAAGGCGCCTCTCGTGCCGCTCGCGATCGGCGGGGCGGCCATGGTCGTCGCCGGCTATGTGCGGGGCACCGAGGGCGCCTGGGTGGCGATGGCGCTCACCGCGCTCGCCGTCCTGGTCTGGCGGATGACGGAACCCCCCGACGGGTACCTCAAGGACGTCACGGCCGGGGTCTTCGCCGCCTTCTACGTGCCGTTCCTCGCCACGTTCGTCGCCCTCATGCTGGCGGCGGACGACGGTCCCTGGCGCGTTCTGACGTTCCTGCTGCTCACCGTCGTCAGCGACACCGGCGCGTACGCCGTCGGCTGGCGCTTCGGCACGCACAAGCTGGCGCCGCGCATCAGCCCCGGCAAGACCCGCGAGGGTCTCGGCGGCGCCATCGCCTTCGCCATGGCGGCCGGTGCGCTGTGCATGCAGTTCCTGATCGACGACGGCCACTGGTGGCAGGGCCTGCTCCTCGGGCTCGCGGTCGCGGCCAGCGCCACGCTCGGCGACCTCGGCGAGTCCATGATCAAGCGGGACCTCGGCATCAAGGACATGGGCACGCTCCTGCCGGGGCACGGCGGCATCATGGACCGGCTGGACTCGCTCCTGCCGACGGCGCCCGTGGTGTGGCTGCTGCTGGTGCTCTTCGTGGGCTCCGGCTGACCTCGCGTCCCGCACGCCGCTGATCCTCTGTTCCACACGAAGAGGGGGCCCGCCGTCCACAGGACGGCGG
>NZ_JBSGZN010000034.1:22430-87850 GCF_053611025.1 Streptomyces sp. NPDC054842 | reverse complement strand
CGTCTGTCCGGAACCCGCGGCCCGCTCCCGCGTGCTCAGGCGGCCTTCGCCTTCGTGGCGTACATGTCGACGTACTCCTGGCCGGAGAGGCGCATGACCTCGGTCATCACCGAGTCCGTGACGGCCCGCAGGACGTAGCGGTCGCGGTCCATGCCCTCGTACCGGGAGAACTCCATCGCCTCGCCGAAGCGGACGGTGACCCGGCCCGGGCGCGGGATGCCGGCGCCGCCCGGCTGCAGCTTGTCGGTGCCGATCATCGCGAACGGGACGACCGGGGCGCCCGTCATCAGGGTGAGCCGGGCGATGCCGGTGCGGCCGCGGTAGAGACGGCCGTCGGGGGAGCGGGTGCCCTCGGGGTAGATGCCGAAGACCTTGCCCTCCTCCAGGACGCGGCGGCCGGTCATCAGCGCCGCGACGCCGCCGTTCGCGCCGTCCCGGTCCACCGGGATCATGCCGACGCCGGTGAAGAACCAGGCCATCAGGCGGCCCTTGAACCCCTTGCCGGTGACGTACTCGTCCTTGCCGATGAACAGCACCTGCCGGTCGCAGACCAGCGGGAGGATCATCGAGTCGATGAACGTGAGGTGGTTGCCGGCCAGGATCACGGGACCGTCGCCGGGAATGTGCTCCACGCCCTCCACCCGTGGGCGGAACATCAGGCGCATGATCGGTCCGAGCACTGCCTTGATGAGCACGAAGCGGGACAACGGGCCCTCCGGTGTCAAGGGATCGGTATGAAGTATGTGCAGGTGAGGACGATACTCGCGGGCGCCCGGTGATTGCACATCGGGTTCACCGAGCGGATACGCGATGTTGACGTGGGTTCACCTGCGGTGGCGTCCCGCGCGGCGGCTGTCGCACCGGGGAAACATGTGACGGACGTCGCGGAGGTACCGCCGCTCGGGTGACACGCGTGGAGCCGGTGACTCCGGTTCGTGCCGCCCGCCGCCGGTCCGTCCCCCGGCCCCGGGCCCGGCCGCCCCGCCCGAGCCTGCGGCCGGGACTGCCGCCGACCGGGTACCCGGGCCCGCGCACCTCAACCGGGCGAACCGCCAACTCGCCGTCCCCACAGGCCATCCAGCGTCACCCACGTGTTCCGTCCGAGGTCTCCCTCCCGTCACCCGCGGGCACCTACGATCGTCCCGCTTTGACAGGTGCAGGGCGGTACGGCGGGAGGAGCGCTCATGGGGACGCAGGAGACGGGCGAGCAGGGACGGGGTACGGCGCGACGGGCACTGCTCGGAGCGGCGGTGCTCGGCGCGGGCGGAGCGGCCCTCGGGCTGCCCGGCGCGGCGAGAGCCGACGGGCGGCACGGAGGCGGCTACCGGAGTCTGCCGAAGCCGACCGTCATCGGGCACCGCGGGGCCAGCGGCTACCGGCCGGAGCACACCTTCGGCTCGTACGAGCTGGCCCTCGACATGGGCGCGGACGTCGTGGAGGCGGGCGACCTGGTGCCCACCAGGGACGGCCACCTCGTGTGCCGGCACGAGCCGGAGATCGGCGGCACCACCGACGTCGCGGCGCACCCCGAGTTCGCCGACCGCAAGACCACCAAGACGCTCGACGGGGTCGCCACCACCGGCTGGTTCACCGAGGACTTCACGCTCGCGGAGCTGAAGACGCTGCGCGCGGTCGAGCGCATCCCCGGCACCCGGCAGCGCAACACCGTCTACAACGGCCGCTGGGAGATCCCCACCTTCGAGGAGGTGCTGCGCTGGCAGGACGAGCAGACCCGCAAGCGCGGCAAGCAGGTCTGGATCTACCCCGAGCTCAAGCACCCCACCTACTTCCGCAAGCTCGGCCTCGGCACCGAGGAGCGGCTCGCCCGGCTGCTGCGCAAGCACGGCAAGGACAAGAAGAACTCGCCGGTCATCATCCAGTCCTTCGAGCCCACCAGCATCCAGCGCATGGACAAGCTGGTCGGCAACCCGCTCGCCGTGCTCCTGTCGAGCGCCGCCAGCCGCCCCTTCGACTTCGTCGAGTCGGGCGACCCGCGCACCGTCGCCGACCTCGTCAAGCCCGCGGGCCTGGAGTGGATCGCGTCGTACGCCCAGGGCATCGGGCCCACGCTCGACCTGATCATCCCGAAGGACGCCAGCGGCAACCTCACTACGCCGACCACGCTCGTCGACGACGCGCACGCGGCGGGCCTGATCCTGCACCCCTACACGATGCGCAACGAGAACACCTTCCTGCCCGCGAACTTCCGCAAGGGCACCGACCCGAACGCCTACGGTGACGTGTTCGGCGCCTTCCGCGCCTACTTCGCGACCGGCATCGACGGCGTGTTCTCCGACAACCCGGACACCGCGCTGCTCGCCCGCGAGGACTTCGTCAACGGCTGAGCCGCCGACCCCTGATGGGGGGACACCCGGCCGCCCCGGCAACCTCTCGCCGGGGCGGCCGCGTCGTGCCGCACATGACACCGGACATGGTTGCCTCGCTGCGCCCGCTGCTCGCCGCCGAGGCCTCGGCCGAGGCCTCCGCGGCGGGCGCGGAACCCGGCGACCTGGAACAGGCGGTGTGGCTACGGCTCCTGGAGCGCCTCGGGACGGACGGACCGCCCCTGGATCCGCAGGGCTGGCTGCGCCGGGCCGTGCGCTCCGAGGCCCGCCGCAGCCGCCGCACGACCCGCCTCGAACGGCCGTACGCCGCCGAGCCGGCAGAGGACCTGCGGCCCGGTCCGGAGCAGCTGGCGCTCACCGCGGCCCGCCACCGCGCCCTGCACGAGGCGGTGCGGCGCCTGCCCGGCCGCTGCCCGCGCCTCCTGGCGGCGCTCCTCTCGCCCAAGGACCTGACCTACCGGGAGATCGCAGGCGAGTTGGGTATCTCACAGGGCAGCCTGGGCCCGGAACGTTCCAGATGCCTGGGATGTCTGCGTCGATTGCTCACACCGGAGGTTGCGGCTCACGAAGCACGGGGATAGGAGTGGGGGACGACCGGTAAACAGGTGAGCGGGAGGCATGCACACATGGGCATGAGCGTGACCATCTCGGGGGCGACCGAGCAGGACGCCGAACAGATCCTCAAGCTGCAGTACCTCTGCTACCAGAGCGAGGCGGAGCTGTACGGCGACTACAGCATCGAACCCCTCACCCAGCCGCTGGACTCCCTCAAGGCCGAACTGGCCGGGGGTACGGTCCTGGTGGCCCGGCTCGGCGACGAGGTGGTCGCCTCCGTGCGCGGCGCGGTCGACGCCGACGGCACGGCGCGCATCAGCAAGCTCATCGTGCACCCGCGCATGCGGCGCCACGGCCTGGGCGGACGCCTGCTCTCCGCCATCGAGGCGCGGCTGGGCGCGGACGGTGCCGCCACGTCCTACCAGCTGTTCACCGGTCACCGCAGCGAGCACAACCTGCGCCTGTACCGCAAGCACGGCTACGCGCCGGTCTCCCGGGAGCGGGTCGACGAGCGCCTGACCCTCGTCACCCTCGCCAAGGGCGCGGACACGAGCGCCTTCGTCACCAGCGCCTAGCACTCGTCCGGCGCCGGGCGCCGTCCGTGAAGAGCGGGCGGTGTCCGGGGCTCCGGGCTGCCGCGCGTCCAGGGTCGTCGTCTCCATCGGGCCGGCCGTGGCCGAGGGTTCGTCCGGGGCGGTCCGACCGGGGCGACGTACCTCAGGCGGCCGGGCGGGCCCTGCGGAGCCAGTACATCGCCGTCACCGGCAGCAGCACCGGGATGAAGAGGTAGCCCATCCCGTAGTCGGACCAGACCGTGGCGTCCGGGAACGCGGACGGCTCCACCAGCGTCCAGGTCCCGACGATCAGGACGCCCGCGAGTTCGGCGGCGCAGCACACCAGTGCCGCCCGGCGGGCCGTCTCCCCGCCGCGCACGAGCGAGTACGTGATGAAGCCGTACACCAGCCCGGCGACGGCCGACAGCGAGTAGGCCAGCGGGGCCTTGCCGAACTCCGTCGAGATCTGCACCGCGGACCGCGACACCGCTCCGACGACCATCACCCCGTACAGCCAGACCAGCAGCACGCCGGGCCCGCGGATCAGCCGGACCCGCTTCCCGCCGGGCGCCGCGTCCGGCCGGCGCACGCTCCTCTTCTCGTCGGCGGCCGCCATCTCAGCCTCCCCAGATGTCGTAGAGCCGTACTTCGAGGACCGCGAGGACCGCGCCGCCCGCCGCGACCGTGACCGAACCCCAGCGGGTGCGCTCCGCCAGCGACATGAACCCGGCGGCCGGGACGCACGCGACGGCGCCCAGCAGATACGCCACGAAGATCGTCGTGCCCTGCTCCGGCTTCTCACCGCGCGAGAGCTGGACGACGCCGACGACGAGCTGCGCCAGGGCCAGCAGCGACACCACGGCCATGCCGATGAAGTGCCAGTCCTTGGTCGGCTGGTCGCGGTAGGCGGCCCAGCCGCACCAGGCGGCGAGCACGAGCGCGGCGACGGCGGTCGCGACCGTCAGGGCATCAAGCATGCCGTGACCCTATTACGCACCAAAAGGCCCGCCGCGCCCGCCCCCGGAGAGGCCCGGGGCGGCGGGCGGCGCCGGCGGGAGCCCGCCGTGGTGTTGACCACAGCCGACGAGGGCCCGGGTCCGGCGCTCCCCGCACGGCACGCCCCTCGTTCCCCGTCCCCGCTGGTCACGAGCGGGGGAGTGGACGGCCGCCGAGCACGGGAACACCGTCCACGGCTGTCCGCTATTCGGACAGCGGTGCCGGTGCCTGTCTGTACGTCTGCTTTACTGATCCCATGACCACGACGAGCAGCCGCATCCTTGCGACCGAGGCGACCACGACGCCCGGTGCTCGTTGTATGTGTCGAATGTGCGCCTTCTGAGGGCCCCTGCACCACCCCTGAGCCTCGCGCCCCGAAGCGAGACAGCTGTGCCCTGTCCGTAGTCCCTGCGTGACGGAGCCGGCCCCCGCGCACACGGTCTCCCCGGTTCGATCGCCCATGCGAGAACCGTGCCGCGTTCCCGACCGAATGCACCCGTGCCGGGGCACACCCACGCCCTGCACTCGACAGTGACGGAAACCCAGTGATCACGACAACGGGCCTGACCAAGGTCTACCGCTCGCGCGGCCGTGAGGTGACCGCCCTCGACGGCGTCGATCTGCACGTACGCGAAGGCGAGGTGTACGGCGTCATCGGCCAGTCCGGCGCCGGCAAGTCCTCCCTCATCCGCTGCGTCAACCTCCTGGAGCGCCCCACGGCCGGCACGGTGAGCGTCGCCGGACAGGACCTCACCGCCCTGGCCGGACGCGGCCCGCGCGCCGGCCGGGAACTGCGCAGGGCGCGCAGCCGCATCGGCATGGTCTTCCAGCACTTCAACCTGCTGTCCTCGCGCACCGTCCAGGACAACGTCGAACTCCCCCTGGAGATCCTCGGCGTCTCCGGCCGGGACCGGGCGCGCAAGGCACTCGACCTGCTCGAACTGGTCGGCCTCTCCGACAAGGCGACGGCCTACCCGGCGCAGCTCTCCGGCGGACAGAAGCAGCGGGTCGGCATCGCCCGCGCCCTGGCCGGCGACCCGAAGGTGCTGCTCTCCGACGAGGCCACCAGCGCCCTGGACCCCGAGACCACGCGGTCCATCCTCCAGCTGCTGCGCGACCTGAACCGGCAGCTGGGCCTGACCGTCCTGCTCATCACCCACGAGATGGACGTCGTGAAGACCGTCTGCGACTCGGCCGCCCTCATGCAGGACGGCAGGATCGTCGAGTCCGGCACCGTCCCGGAACTGCTCGCCACCCCCGGCTCCGAACTGGCCTCCGCCCTCTTCCCGGTGAGCGGCGACGCCTCCGCGGACGACCGCACCGTCATCGACGTCACCTTCCACGGCGAGGCCGCCACCCAGCCGGTCATCTCCCAGCTCTCGCGCACCTACAACATCGACATCTCGATCCTGGGCGCCGCGATGGACACCGTCGCGGGCAAGCAGGTCGGCCGGATGCGCATCGAACTCCCCGGCCCCTACGAGGAGAACGTCGTGCCGATCGGCTTCCTGCGCGAGCGGGGACTGCAGATCGAGCTCGTCGGCCGGGCGGCCCAGCAGTCCGCGTTCGTCAAGGAAGGTGCCAAGTGACCTGGTCGGAGATGCAGCCCCTGCTGTCCCAGGCGTGTTGGGACACGCTCTACATGGTCGGCTGGTCCACGCTGATCGCCATCGTCGGCGGACTCCCGCTGGGCATCCTGCTGGTCCTGACCGACCGCGGCGGCCTGCTCCAGAACGTCGTCGCCAACAAGGTGATCGGCCAGGTCGTGAACATCGTCCGCTCGCTGCCCTTCATCATCCTGATGGTCGCGCTGATGAGCTTCACCCGCACCATCACGGGGACGACCATCGGCCGCGAGGCGGCGATCGTGCCGCTCGCCATCGGAGCGATCCCGTTCTACGCCCGGCTGGTGGAGATGTCCGTCCGCGAGGTGGACGGCGGGCTGGTCGAGGCCGTCCAGTCGATGGGCGGCAGCACCTGGAAGACCGTCCGCAGCGTCCTCGTGCCCGAGGCCCTGCCGTCGCTGATCTCCGGCGCCACCACGACCGTCATCGCGCTCATCGGCTACTCCGCCATGGCGGGCACGGTCGGCGCCGGCGGACTCGGCGACATCGCCATCCGGTACGGCTACCAGCGCTTCGAGACCGGCCTGATGTGGATCACCGTGGCGATCCTGGCCGTCGCCATCTCCTTCCTGCAGTTCGGCGGCGACTTCGCCGCCCGCTCGCTGCACCGGCGGGGCGGCCGGACCGGACCACTGCTGCTCTTCCGCCCCTTCAGCGGCATCCTCCCCGGCACGGTCATCACCGACGCCGTCAAGAAGAGCTGACCCCCAGACTCCCCGTCCCACCCAGACGGGGCCGCTCCACCCATAAGGAAAGGCACTTTTCGTGCGTAACACCGCCAAGATCACCACTGCCGTCCTCGCCGCCGGAGCCCTCACCCTCGGCCTGAGCGCCTGCGGTTCGGACAAGGACTCCGCCTCCGACACCAGCGGTCCGCTGGTCGTCGCCGCGAGCCCCGTCCCGCACGCCGAGATACTCGACTTCGTCCAGAAGAACCTGGCGAAGAAGGCGGGCCTCGACCTGGAGGTCAAGGAGTTCACCGACTACGTCACGCCGAACACGGCGACCGAGGACGGGTCCGTGGGCGCCAACTACTTCCAGAACCAGCCCTACCTGGACGACTTCAACAAGAAGAAGGGCACCCACATCGTGCCCGTCGTCACGGTGCACCTGGAGCCGCTCGGCCTGTACTCGAACAAGGTCGAGAAGGCCGACGAGCTCAAGAGCGGCGCGACGGTCGCCGTCCCGAACGACACCGTCAACGAGGCGCGCGCGCTCAAGCTCCTCGACGCCAACGGCATCATCACGCTCAAGGACGGCGTGGGCAACGAGGCGACCCCGGGCGACATCGTCAAGAACCCGAAGAAGCTTCGGTTCAAGGAGCTGGAGGCGGCCCAGACGCCCCGCTCCCTGGACGACGTCGACGCCGCGGTGATCAACGGCAACTACGCCATCGAGTCCGACCTCAAGCCCGCCGAGGACGCCCTCGTCCTGGAGTCCGCCAAGGACAACCCGTACGGCAACTTCCTCGCCGTGAAGAAGGGCAACGAGGACGACCCGCGCGTCAAGAAGCTCGCCGAGCTGCTCACCTCGCCCGAGGTGAAGAAGTTCATCGAGGACAAGTACGCGGGCTCCGTCCTGCCGTCCTTCTGAGCCGCGACGGGACGACCGCGGGGCGCGAAGCCCCACGCGCCGCCTGCCGACGGGCAGTTCGCCGGCGAACGGACGGGGTCCCGTCCGGCCGGCGAGCACCGTCGGACGCCCTCGTCACCGCACGGGGTCCACTCTTCACCGGGAGTGGACCCCGTGGTGCGTTCCGGTGCTTCCATGCTGCATGCTGGGCAGTTCAGCAGGCCCGACGATTCCCGACGGCCCGACGGTTCCCGAAGGTTACGGAGCGGCGCATGACGAGCACCTTCCCCGGCATCTCCATCAGCACGGAGCGGTTGGTGCTGCGCCCGCTCGAGGAGGAGGACGTCCCGGCCCTGGCGGAGATGATGAACGACGAGCTGGTCGCCGCCTGGACCTCCGTGCCCCAGCCCTTCACCGAGGACGGCGCCCGCCGCTGGATCTCCGAATACGCGCCCGACGAGCGCACGTCCGGCCGCGGACTCGACCTGGCCGTCACGGAGTTCCTCACCCAGCGCCTGGTCGGCGTCGTCCAACTCGGCAAGACCAACTGGCACATCAGGTCCACCGAGCTGTCGTACATCATCGCGCCCTGGGCCCGCGGTGAGGGATACGCCTCCGAAGCCGCGCTCGCCACCGCCCAATGGCTGTTCCGGGACCAGAAGTTCGAGCGGATCGAACTGCGCACCGCCGCCGACAACACCGCCTCCCAGCAGGTCGCCCAGAAGATCGGCTGCATCAGCGAGGGCGTCCTGCGCAACGCCTGCATAGCGCGCACCCGCACCGAGGACGGCACCTGGGCCGACCTGCGCACCGACTTCATCGTGTGGAGCCTGCTGCCCGAGGACCTCGACGGTGTCGCCGAGGAGCTCGCCGAGACCACCGGATACTCGTCGTACTCCGACTGGAACTGACACCGCGGACCGCTCCCGCCCCCGGGGCCCGTCGCGGCACCGTGCGGCCGCACCAGGTACCCTCACGGAGCCCGTGCGTGGGCTGTCCCCTGACACGCTGCGAAAAACCACCTGGAGACTGACGACGATGGCCGACCGGGTCACGGTGATCGGCTGGGACGGTTCGCCGCTGACCGCCGCGGCGCGTTCCGCTCTCGGCGCCGCCACACTGGTGGCGGGCGCCGGCCACCACCTCGAACTTCCCGAGCTCCCCGCGACCGCCGAGCGCATCCGCCTCGGCAGCGTCGCCCTCGCCGCCCGCCGCATCGCCAACCACCGCGGCACCGCCGTCGTCCTCGCCGACGGGGACCCCGGCTTCTTCGGAGTCGTCCGCACCCTGCGCGCCCCCGAGTTCGGACTCGAGGTCGAAGTCGTCCCCGCCGTGTCCTCCGTGGCCGCCGCCTTCGCCCGCGCCGGGATGCCCTGGGACGACGCCCACGTGGTCGTCGCCCACCCCCGCTCGCTGCGCCGCGCCGTGAACGTGTGCCGCGCCCACACCAAGGTCGCCGTCCTCACCTCGCCGGGCGCCGGCC
Source organism: Streptomyces sp. NPDC054842 (assembly GCF_053611025.1). Lineage (NCBI taxonomy): Bacteria > Bacillati > Actinomycetota > Actinomycetes > Kitasatosporales > Streptomycetaceae > Streptomyces > Streptomyces sp. NPDC054842. The sequence goes on along the minus strand of NZ_JBSGZN010000034.1, from coordinate 78,720 downwards.
CCGCGGAACTCGGCCTGCTCCTCGAAGGCGTCCACCGCACCTTCGTGATCTGCGAGGAACTGGGCACCGACCGCGAGCAGGTCAGCGTCGTGACCTCCGACAAGGCCGCCGACCACACCTGGCGCGACCCCAACGTCGTCATCGTCATCGGCGGATTCGTCGCCGCCGCCGAGGGCGGCGGCTGGATCGCCGGCCGCGAACCGGGAGCGGGCCCGCGCGGCTGGGCGCTGCCCGCCACGGCGTACGGCGGCGAACTGGGCGAAGGCGAAACGGATCTGCTGCGCGCGGCCCAGCTCGCCCGCCTCGGCCCGCGCATCGGCGACCTGGTGTGGGACATCGGCTCCGGCAGCGGCGCCTTCGCCACCGAGGCCGCCCGCACCGGCGCCGCGGTCATCGCGGTGGACCGGGACCCGGCCGCCTGCGCCCGCACCGAGGAGTCGGCCCGCCGCTTCGGCGTCCAGATGCACGTCGTGCCCGGCACCGCCCCGCACGTCCTGGAGAACCTCCCCGAACCCGACGTCGTGCGCGTCGGCGGCGGGGGAGCGGCGGTGGTCTCGGCCGTCGCCGACCGCCGCCCGCAGCGCATCGTGACCCACGCGGCGACCCGTGACGCGGCCGAACTCGTCGGCCGGGACCTGACCGAGCACGGTTACCAGGTCGAGTGCGCCCTCATCCAGGCCGTCGAACTCGACACACGGGCCTGGACGGAGAAGGAACGGAGCGTCGCGTTCCTGCTCACAGGGCGTCTGCCCGATCGCGCCCCGTGATCCGCTTGTCGTACCGCGCGCGGTAGGCTGGCCGATCGTCGTACCGCATTCGTGCCCGGCGCTTCGTCGGCCAATGTCCGGAAAACGCGCCCCTTTTGGGCTGGGTGTGGTAGGGCGCAACCGGAGGACGCGCAACGTGGCGCAGTCCACAGTGGACCGTCGCGGATCAAGCTGTCGCGACGGCGGGACGACCTGGACAATGCCAGTTAATGGCTTTGTCTCCTTTACGGGCGGGTCGTTCGTGCCGCTGGGCACGCACGCTCGTTCTTCATTGCGGGGGGCGGTCGGTGCGCCGTTCCGGGCGAGCTGGTCGTAGGAGCACTAACCGATGGGCGAGGGGTACGCATGACCGACACCGGCCAGGTCCCGGGCGAGGGACTGCCGGAGAACGCAGGCATGGTGGAGCAGCCGGGCGCCTCCGCGCACGGTGCGTACACCTTCCTCGACCCCTCCGACACTCCCGCCGAGGACGACGACCTGCTGCTCATGCCGGGCGCGCAGGGCGCGTGGGGCAACGAGGTGGCACCGCCCCCTCCGCTGCCCCTCGCCCCCGAGCCGGGCCCGGTGCCCGGCCAGGAGCCGGGGCCGCAGCTCGTCCACGAGCCCGGACCGCACGAGACGGACGGCCGGGACAGCGGCTCGGTCGACCTCGGTGCCGTCCGCATGCCTCCCGCCCCGGCCCCGGCGCCGCAGCCGACGCCGCCCCGCCGGCCGCTGCACCTCGGCCCGCCGATTCCGGACGGCTCGTCCAGCCCGGTGCGCTCGCTCGCCGACCGCGGCCCCGCGGGTGCCCCCGCGGGACCCGCGCCCGTACGCCAGGCCGGCCCGCCGACCATCGGCCCCGAGTACCTCGACGTCCCGCAGGCCGGCGAGGTACCCCAGCAGGGCGCGCCCTGGGGTGCGGCGCCGCAGTCGCAGGACGAGCCGCCGGTGCCGCAGGCGGGCTCCGGGGGGACGCCTGCAGAAACGGTCGCCCCCGAGGTGGCGCCGACCGCCGACGCCGACCCCGCCGAGGCGCCGGCGCCTGCCGTGGACGCCCCCGGCGAGCCGGTGCCCGCGTTCGAGCAGCCCGCCGAGGCCGCGCCGCTCCCGGAGGCGCCGGACGCCCCCGAGGCCGCGCCCGGAGAGTTCCAGGCGCCGGCGCCGGAAGCCACCGAGGTCCCGGCTCCGGAGACCTCCGACGCCGTACCGGCGCCCGAGGCCGGACCTCTGACCGACGCCGCGCCGGCGACGGAGGGCTACCTGCACCAGCAGGCCCTCGACACCGCCCTCGGCCGGCAGGCCGTGCACGGTTCCCCGGAGCCGTACGCCCCGGCGGACCCGGCCGCGCCGCAGGATCCGGCCGCCCCCGTCGTCCCGCAGGCCCCCGACGGCTCGGCGGACGCCCACACCGGGCAGACCGCCTTCGACGCCGTCCGGCCGGAGGAGCACCTTCCGCAGCCGCAGGCGCACCCCGAGGCCGTCGAGCCGTCCGTTCCCGGCGACGACCTCCAGCCGACCGCGCCCGCCGCCGAACCGGCACCTACCGAGCCCGCGCCCGTCCAGGACGCCGCCGACCACCTCCACGCGGCCCCGGACCCGCAGGCCCCGCAGCTCGCCGACGACCCGCAGCCCGCACTCGCCACCCCGCCGCAGCTCGCCGACCCGGCGGCCAACGAGGCCGACGCCGGGACCGGGCTGCCGGAGACCGCCGGGAGCTTCGCGCCCGCCGTGGAAGCGCAGCAGCCGTCCGCCGAGGCGCCGCAGTCGCCGAGCGAGCCGGAGACGGCCCCCGTGCCCGAGGCGCCGCTCCCGGACGCCACGCCCGGCTTCGTCGTCCCCGACCCCGGGACGGCGCACGTCCAGCAGTTCTCCGACGCCCCGGCCGAACCGCCGCGGGGCGTCCCGGTGGGAGTCGGCGCACACGCGACGGCACCGCAGGCGGTGCTCGGCCAGGCGCCGGTGGCCCACCCGCAGGGCGAGGTCCTGCCCGAGGAGGCTGCCGGGCTCCCCGAGCCCGCGCCCGTCGAGGCGCCCAGCGAACAGCGCGCAGGGCGGCACGCCCACCGGTCCGTCGGCGGGTTCGTCCCCGTCGACGGCTCGGTGCCGACCACCCCGCACCTGGCCCCGACGCCCCCGCACGCCATGGCGGTGCCGCCGCTGCCCCCCGAGCAGGAGCTGGAGCAGCCGCAGCAGACCACTTACGCCGCGGAGCCCGAGGCGCCCGCACCCCTCCAGGCACCGGCCGCGGAATCCGGCCCCGTCCACCCGCCGGTGGACGAACCGGCCCCGGTGGCCGAACCGGCCCAGGAACCGGCGGCCGGACCCGGCCTCGTCACCGTCCCCCCGGCGGACGGCGAACCCGTCGCCGCCGTGCCCGCCCCGCGCGAGGCCGAGGCACCCCCCGCTCCGGAGCCGCCCGCCGCGGACCCGGAACCCGTAGTCGCACAGCAGGCGGACGACCTGGACACCCAGGGCGCCGACCAGGAAGAGAGCACGGCCGCAGTGGAAGACGTACGAGAGTCCACCGGCCCCGCGGCGCCCGGTTACGACGACGCCGAGCGCGAGGCCGTGCTGCGCGTGATGCGGGAGCGCCGCGACATCCGCAACGGCTTCCGCAGCGACCCGATCCCGCACGACGTGCTGCTGCGCGTGCTGGAGGCGGCCCACACCGCGCCGAGCGTCGGCCACTCCCAGCCGTGGGACTTCGTGGTGATCCGCTCCGCCGAGACCCGCCGTTCGATGCACGAACTGGCGGCCCGCCAGCGCGAGGCGTACGCCAGGTCCCTGCCCAAGGGCCGCGCCAAGCAGTTCAAGGAACTGAAGATCGAGGCCATCCTCGACACCCCGGTGAACATCGTCGTCACCGCCGACCCGACCCGCGGCGGACGGCACACCCTGGGCCGCCACACGCAGCCGCAGATGGCTCCCTACTCCTCCGCGCTCGCGGTCGAGAACCTCTGGCTCGCCGCGCGCGCCGAGGGCCTCGGCGTCGGCTGGGTCAGCTTCTTCGACGAGCGCGAGATGGTGCGCGCCCTCGGCCTGCCCGAGCACCTGGAGGTCGTCGCCTACCTGTGCGTCGGCTACGTCGACGAGTTCCCGGACGAGCCCGAGCTGATGCAGGCCGGCTGGTCCAAGCGCCGCCCGCTGTCGTGGGTGGTCCACGAGGAGACGTACGGCCGCCGCGCGCTGCCCGGCGAGGAGCCGCACGACCTGCTCGCCGAGACCGTCACCAACATCCGCCCGCTCGACGCCAAGGCGCTCGGCGAGGCCTGGGAGCGCCAGAAGCGGATGACGAAGCCGGCCGGCGCCCTCGGCATGCTGGAGATCATCTCCGCGCAGCTGTCCGGGCTGTCCCGCCAGTGCCCGCCGCCGATCCCGGAGCCCGCGGCCGTCGCGATCTTCGCCGGCGACCACGGTGTGCACGCCCAGGGCGTCACCCCGTGGCCGCAGGAGGTCACCGCCCAGATGGTGGCCAACTTCCTCGGCGGCGGCGCGGTCTGCAACGCCTTCGCCAACCAGGTGGGCGCCGAGGTCTGCGTCATCGACGTCGGCGTCGCCTCCGACCTGCCCGCGACCCCGGGCCTGCTGCCGCGCAAGATCCGCGCGGGCACGTCCGACATGACGACCGGCCCCGCGATGACCCGCGAGGAGGCCAGGGCTGCCATCGAGGTCGGCATCGAGACGGCCCGCGACCTGGTGGCGGCCGGCAACAAGGCCCTGCTGACCGGCGAGATGGGCATCGCCAACACCACCGCGTCGGCGGCCCTGATCTCCGTCTTCACGGGCACCGACCCGGGTGAGGTGACCGGGCGCGGCACGGGCATCAACGACGAGACCCTGGCCCGCAAGACCGAGGTCGTGCGCCGCGCCCTGGAGGTGCACCAGCCGGACCCGGCCGACCCCATCGGTGTCCTCGCCGCGATCGGCGGCTTCGAGCACGCCGCCATGGTCGGCCTGCTGCTGGGCGGCGCGTCCCTGCGCACCCCGGTGATCCTGGACGGCGTCAGCGCCGGGGCGGCGGCCCTGGTGGCCCGCGCGATCGCCCCCGAGGTCCTCGCGGCCTGCATCGCCGGGCACCGCAGCGCGGAGCCCGGCCATGTGGCAGCTCTGAACAAGCTGGGCCTGCGCCCGCTGGTCGACCTCGACCTCCGGCTCGGCGAGGGCACGGGCGCCCTCCTGGCGCTGCCGGTGGTGCAGAGCGCGGCCCGGGCGATGCACGAGGTGGCGACCTTCGACTCCGCGGGCGTGACCGAGAAGTAGCCGCGAGCACCGCGTCCTGCCCCCGTCGCCCGGCGGCGGTACGGCAGGACGCGGCCCGCCCAGACCGCTCGCCCGGACCGCCCGCACGGCGTCCCGAGGACGGTGTCCCGGTTTCGGGCGGGGCGGGGCGCGGGGAGGTAACCCGCACCCGCCCGAGCCACCGCTCCCACCCGCAGCTTAAAATCCGCACGTCAGGCCCGCTCCGAAGGCGCAGGGGGCCCGTCTCGCACCGCCCCGCACGAGGAGCCGCACCTCCATGGCCGAACACCCCGCCTACCCCGTGGGCCTCCGTCTCGCCGGCCGCCGCGTCGTCGTCCTCGGCGGCGGCCAGGTCGCCCAGCGCCGCCTTCCCGCGCTCATCGCGGCCGGCGCGGACGTCCACCTGGTGTCCCCGCAGGCCACCCCGTCCGTCGAGGCGATGGCGGACGCGGGCGAGATCACCTGGACGCGGCGGCCCTACGAGGACGGCGACCTCGCCGACGCCTGGTACGCCCTGATCGCGACGAGCGACCCGGCGGCGAACGTACGGGCGTCCGCCGAGGCGGAGCGGCACCGTGTCTGGTGCGTCCGCTCCGACGACGCCGACGCGGCCACCGCCTGGACCCCGGCCACCGGGCACAGCGAGGGCGTCACGGTCGCCGTGCTGACGACGAACGCCCGGGGCCGCGACCCCCGCCACACCGCCGCCATCCGCGACGCGGTGGTGGAGGGGCTGCGCGACGGCACCCTGGTGGCCCCGCACCACCGCACCCGCGTTCCGGGCGTCGCCCTCGTCGGCGGCGGCCCCGGCGACCCCGACCTGATCACGGTGCGCGGACGGCGGCTGCTCGCCGAGGCCGACGTGGTCATCGCCGACCGTCTCGGCCCGCGCGACCTGCTCGCCGAACTCCCGCCGCACGTCGAGGTGATCGACGCCGCGAAGATTCCGTACGGCCGCTTCATGGCGCAGGAGGCCATCAACAACGCGCTGGTCGAGCACGCCCGGCTGGGCAAGGCGGTGGTCCGCCTGAAGGGCGGCGACCCCTTCGTCTTCGGCCGGGGCATGGAGGAGGCCCAGGCGCTCGCCGAGGCGGGCATCCCGTGCACGGTCGTCCCGGGCATCTCCAGCTCGATCTCGGTCCCGGGCGCCGCCGGCATCCCCGTCACGCACCGCGGGGTCGCGCACGAGTTCACCGTCGTCAGCGGCCACGTCGCCCCCGACGACGAGCGCTCCCTCGTCGACTGGGCGGCCGTCGCCCGGCTGCGCGGCACGCTCGTCGTCCTGATGGGCGTCGACAAGATCGGCGCGATCGCCCGCACGCTCATGGACAACGGCAGGTCCGGGGACACCCCGGTCGCCCTCGTCCAGGAGGGCACGACCGCCGCCCAGCGCCGCGTCGACGCCACCCTCGCGACGGTCGCGGACACCGTGCGCGCCGAAGAGGTCAAGCCCCCGGCGGTCATCGTCATCGGCGAAGTGGTGAACGTGGGCGCGGGCCTCCTCAAGGAGCTGTTCGACGAGGCGGCCTCCGCGAACCCGGCCTCCGGGCTCGCCGAGTAGCCGTGCGGGACCCGGCCCGCGACCCCTCCGGGGGCTCCGGCGTCGGGACCCACGGAGGGCCCGCCGTCCGGGCACTCCGAGTAACCCCGGGTAACCCACCCGTTCCGAGCCGTTGGCACCGCACCCAGGACAAGGCAGTATCACCCTGTGGCCGATCTCATCACCGTTGAGGACCCCGACGACCCGCGTCTGCGCGACTACACGGGCCTGACCGACGTGGAGCTGCGCCGCAAGCGCGAACCGGCCGAGGGCCTGTTCATCGCCGAGGGCGAGAAGGTCATCCGGCGCGCAAAGGACGCCGGCTACGAGATGCGCTCGATGCTGCTCTCCGCCAAGTGGGTCGACGTCATGCGCGACGTCATCGACGAGCTGCCGGCCCCGGTGTACGCGGTCAGCCCCGAGCTCGCCGAACAGGTCACCGGCTACCACGTGCACCGCGGGGCGCTCGCCTCCATGCAGCGCAAGCCGCTGCCGACGGCGGACGAACTCCTCCGCTCGGCCCGCCGCGTGGTCGTCATGGAGTCGGTCAACGACCACACCAACATCGGCGCGATCTTCCGCTCGGCGGCGGCCCTCGGCATGGACGCGGTGCTGCTCTCCCCGGACTGCGCCGACCCGCTCTACCGGCGCTCGGTGAAGGTCTCCATGGGCGCCGTCTTCTCGGTGCCGTACGCCCGGCTCGACTCCTGGCCCAAGAGCCTGGAGACGGTCCGCGAGGCCGGGTTCACCCTCCTCGCGCTCACCCCCGACGAGAAGGCCGCGACCCTGGACGAGGCCGCGCCCCACCGGATGGAACGCGTGGCCCTGATGCTCGGCGCGGAGGGCGACGGCCTGTCCACCCGGGCGCTGGTCGCCGCCGACGAGTGGGTCCGCATCCCGATGGCCCACGGTGTCGACTCGCTGAACGTCGGCGCGGCCGCGGCGGTCGCCTTCTACGCCGTGGCCACGGGCCGCCCGACGGCCTGACCACGCCGGGGCACCCGTCGTCCGCCCCTACGGAGCGGCGCGGTGCCCGTCCCCCGGCGGCGCGTACGCCTGTTCCTGCCGCACGTCGGTACGGGCGTCCCCGCCGCCGAGTCCCCGGGCCGGTCCCTGGCAGCCCTGCGCCGCCGCGATGCCCAGCGCCACCAGCAGCGTCACCACGACGAACACGAACAGCCGCTGACGCAGCAGCCGCGGATTGGCGGGCCGCCGGCCGGTACCGGTGGTGCGGGGCCCCGGCCGCCCGGCGCCGCTGCGCGGAGCGGGCCGCTTGCCCGAGCGGGTGGTGTTGCGCGACGGCGTCGGACGCGAACCCGACCGGGAGCCGCCGCCGGTCCTGGAGCCGCCGCCGGTCCGGGCCGGGGGAGTGCCCTGACCCGGCTGCGGGCCCTGCGGACGCCGCTGGGTGCGCTGCTCGGCGTACTGCTCGGCGAGCCGTCCACTCGGCCGGTCCGGATCGGAGCGCGGCGCGGGCGGCCGTACGTCCGCGAGCCCCTGTGCCTCACGCGCCGCGATCTCCTTGAGCCGCAGCGACAGTTGCAGCGTGCTGGGCCGCTCCTCTGGATCCTTCGCGAGACAGGCCCGCACGAGCGGGGCCAGCGCGTCGGGAACACCGTGCAGCTGCGCCTCCTCGTGCACCACCCGGTACAGCATCACCTCGGAACTGCCGTGCCCGAAGGGCGAGTCGGCCGTCGCCGCGTACGCGAGGGTGGCCCCCAGCGAGAACACGTCGGTCGCCGGGGTGACCGCGGCGCCGCGCACCTGCTCGGGCGCCAGGAACCCGGGGGACCCGACCGCCGTGCCGACGTGGGTGAGGGTGGAGGCGCCCGTCGCCCAGGCGATCCCGAAGTCGATGATCCGGGGGCCCTTCGGGGACAGCAGGATGTTGGACGGCTTCAGGTCGCGGTGGACGACACCGGCCTCGTGCACGGCGACCAGGCCCTCGGACAGGGCGGCACCGACCGCGGCCACGTCGGCCGCGCTCAGCGGACCCTCCTCGGCGACCTTGTCGTGCAGCGAGGGGCCGGGAACGTACTGGGTGGCGAACCAGGGCCGGTCCGCCTCGAGATCGGCCGCGACGAGCCGCGCCGTGCAGCCGCCCCTGATCCGCCGGGCCGCCGAGACCTCGCGCGCGAACCGCGACCTGAACTCCTGATCCTCCGCCAGATCGGGCCGGATCACCTTCAGGGCGACCCGCTGGCCGCGCCGGTCGGAGCCCAGGTAGACAACGCCCATCCCGCCCGCGCCGAGCCGTCGGTGAAGCCTGAACGAGCCGACGACACGCGGGTCCTCGCGCCTCAGGCGCATCATCGCCATGTCCATCCCCGCTGCCCGGTCCGTTTGACGAGCCACAGCTTACGTTTCCACGGCCGGGTGCGCGCATAGGCCGCGCCCTCACGACCCGATCGATTGTCAGTGCCGGGTGGGAAACTTGAAAGGTGGTCAGGGAACGCGCGACCGGGCCTGCTGCGAGCTGCCCGGGATCCCAACCATCCGTCCCAGAAGGGGGATTGAACGCGTGAAGGGTGACCGAGTGGAGATCGTCGTGGACGCCGGGGACACGACGCGTACGTACGAGGTGGTGGCGAGCAGGGCGGGCCGCCGGGTGGAGACGGCGGTGCGGCGGGGCGTCGTGGAAGTGAGCGAAGTCACCCGCAGCGGATCAGTGGTGCGCACCGCCCGGTTCATGGCGAATCGGGTGCTGGCGCTGGTGGAGCAGCCGATCCCGAGGGAGGACAGCTCGGAACAGTAGGGGCACACCGGGCGTCCCCTCCGGGAAGACCCTGAGACCCGGGACCTCGTCTCCACCCAGGGGAGTACGCCGCAGGTCATCGCTCATCCTCCGGGAGGCCCGGCAATCGGTACGAGGGCATGACGACCCGCGCCCGCCGCGCACCTAGATTTGAGGTCAAGCGGCGGGTGCAGCACTCGTCCCCCGAGGTCAGACACCCGCCGCTGCCAACCACAACAGAAGCTCGGTCAGGAGAGGGACCATGGCCCACACGGCATCGCGGACGGTGATCCGCGCGCAGGGACGCAAGGCGTACACCGCCGCGTTCGGCACCAGCCGCCCCGGCCGCCGCCACCCCTTGGTGGCGACAGCGATGGTCCTTCCTCTGGCGGCCCTGCTCGTGGTCGTCTTCGGCGGCTGGGAAGCGGTGGTCACACAAGCGTCGTCCGTGGGCGTGATGCTGGGGCGCTGAGCGGCGCCCCAGGCCCGGAAGAGCGGTCCGGGCGGGGACATCCGGCCATGAAACCCCGTGGGGACGGGGGTGCGGCGGACGGCACAAATGCCCGCGCAGCTGGGGAGCTGCGCGGGCATTGCCATGTCCGCGTCCGGCCCCGCGTCGCGGACCGGCCCGCCCCCGCACCGCCGGTGACCGGAGCGCCGCGCCGCCTGCGTACGCTCACTCCGGACCGAACGCATCCGAGGGGGACCCGTGACCGCAGAGGTACTGCCCGCGCTGACCGCCCAGGCGCGCGGCGCGGCCCACCCCGCCGGCGCCGGCTGCGCGCACGACGACACGGTGCTCGCCGACCGGCGGGACGGCACCGTCGTCCGCCACGGCGACACCGTCGCCAAGGCGCACGACGCGGGCACGGACCACCGCGAGCTCTCCCGCCGCCTGGCCGTCGCCGCGCACCCCGCCCTCTCCGGCGTCCTCCTCCCGCCGCTGCGCCCCGCCCCCGTCGACCTGCACGGCCGCCCCGTGACCTTCTGGCCCTACGGCACCCCGGTCGACCCGGAGACACCCGAGGCGGCGCCCTGGGAAGCCGCCGCGGCCCTGCTGGCCCGGCTGCACCGGGGGCCCGTGCCGGACGGGCTGCCCGCCATGCGCGGCCCCGTCAAGGCGGCCCGCGCGATCACCCGGCTCAGGGCGGCCGGCCCGCACCCCGCCGCCGCACCGGTCCTGCGCGCCTGGTCGGGCCTGCCGCCGTGGGCCCGCGCCGAGGCCCCGATGCCGGAGGGGCCCGGCGCGCTCTGCCACGGCGACCTCCACCTGGGCCAGCTGGTGCGCCACCCGGCGGCGACCGGCCCGTGGCTGCTCATCGACGTGGACGACCTGGGCCACGGGGTGCCCGCCTGGGACCTGGCCCGCCCGGCCGCCTGGTACGCCTGCGGTCTCCTGCCGCCCGAGGCGTGGCACCGCTTCCTGTCCGCCTACCGGCAGGCGGACGGTCCCGCCGTCCCCGCCGACGGCGACCCCTGGCCCGCTCTCGACGTACCGGCCCGTGCCCTCACCGTGCAGACCGCGGCACTGGCGATCGCCAAGTCCGCGGCGGCGGACCGCTCCCTGGACGAGGTCGAACTGGCCGTCGTCGACGCCTGCGACCGGATGGCCGCCCTCCCGCCCGAGTTGACGCCGGCAGGCCCCAAGTAGGGTGCAACCGACCGCAGCCGGGCAGTGTCTGTCCTGGTGTCACACGAAGCAGCACCGACGGCGAGGAGTTGAGCCGAGCATGCAGTGTCCGAAGTGCCATGCGCCCATGCACACCTACAACCGCAATGGCGTCCAGATCGAGCAGTGCAGCGGCTGCCGCGGGATATTCCTCGACTACGGCGAGCTGGAGTCCCTGACCCGCCTGGAGTCCCAGTGGTCGCAGCCCGGCCCGCCGCCCCCGCCCGCCCCGCAGGCCTACCCCTCGGCCCCGGCACCGGCATGGGGTGCCCCGCAGGGCGGCCACGGCGGTCACTACGGCGGCCACCACCGCCAGAAGAGCTTCGGGCGGATGCTCTTCTCGTCCTGACGAACGGGGGCCCTCCACGCCGGAGGGCCCCTGTCCGCTTCCGGCGGCCGGCGGGACGCACGACGAAGCCCCCGGCCGTCGAGACGGCCGGGGGCTTCGGCTGGTGCGCGATACTGGGATTGAACCAGTGACCTCTTCCGTGTCAGGGAAGCGCTCTCCCGCTGAGCTAATCGCGCGGGGCGTGGTGCGGTGTACTGCGTGCGCGATACTGGGATTGAACCAGTGACCTCTTCCGTGTCAGGGAAGCGCTCTCCCGCTGAGCTAATCGCGCGGGTAAGGATCTTGGACGAGATCCAGTGGACGATACTGGGATTGAACCAGTGACCTCTTCCGTGTCAGGGAAGCGCTCTCCCGCTGAGCTAATCGTCCTTGGAGGTGGAGACGGGATTTGAACCCGTGTAGACGGCTTTGCAGGCCGTTGCCTCGCCTCTCGGCCACTCCACCAGGAGTGCGGGGGGTCGGGAAGATCCCCCACTTCCTGCGAGCGGACGACCAGGTTCGAACTGGCGACCTCAACCTTGGCAAGGTTGCGCTCTACCAACTGAGCTACGTCCGCTTGTCGTTTCCGGTCGGCTCACGCGTCCCGGCGACGTGTTGAACTCTAGCGGATTCCACGGCCAGCACAAAAACGCGTTTACGCAGCGTGCTGCGGTGTGCCCGTACCAGGACACGGCCGGGCCCGGCCGCAGGTCACCCACCCTAGACTCGACAGCGTGCACGACCTCCCTGCTCTCGCCCGCTTCGGCGGCCTCGTGGCGACCGGTCTCCTCGACGTCACCAGCGACCCCGCGGCCTTGGAATCCGCCGGCTTCTGGGCCGTCGCGGCCGACTTCGAGGGCCGTCTGACCTGTGCCCGCTTCGCCGACGTACGGCCCGAGGCGGTGCCCGCCCCCGTGCCGGGGGACTGGCGGGGGCCGGCCGTCGGTGACTGGACGTCGTCGCTCGACCGCGCCGGGTACACCGAGGGCGTACGCCGCATCCGGCGGCACATCGCGGCCGGCGAGGTGTACCAGGCGAATCTCTGCCGGGTGCTCTCGGCGCCCGTCGCGCCCGACGCCGACGTGGACGCGCTGACCGCGCTGCTCGCCCGGGGCAACCCCGCACCGTACGCGGGAACGATTCGGCTGCCCGGTCACGGCGTCGAGATCGCCACCGCCTCCCCGGAGCTGTTCCTGCGGCGCGACGGGCGGACCGTCGAGTCCGGCCCGATCAAGGGGACCGGACGCACCGAGGCGGACCTGCTGGAGAAGGACTACGCCGAGAACGTGATGATCGTGGACCTGGTCCGCAACGACATCGGGCGGGTCTGCGCCACCGGCACCGTCACCGTCCCCGACCTGTGCGTCGTGGAGAAGCACCCCGGACTCGTCCACCTCGTCTCGACCGTGCGCGGCGAACTGCGCGAGGACGCGGGCTGGCCGGAGCTCCTCACCGCCGCCTTCCCGCCCGGCTCAGTCACCGGCGCCCCCAAGTCCAGCGCACTGCGGATCATCGACGCCCTGGAGACCGCGCCCCGCGGCCCCTACTGCGGCGGCATCGGCTGGGTCGACGCCGACCGGGGCACCGGGGAGCTGGCGGTCGGCATACGCACCTTCTGGATCGACCGGGCGGCGGGCGAGCTGCGCTTCGGCACCGGAGCCGGCATCACCTGGGGTTCGGACCCCGAGGGCGAGTGGCGGGAGACCGAGCTGAAGGCCTCCCGGCTGCTCGCGGTAGCGTCGGGGGCGTACGAGGCGAGTGGAGGGACCCTTTCGTGAAGACATGGCTCGACGGCGGGCTCAAGGACACCGAGTCCGCCCGCGTCTCCGTCCTCGACCACGGACTGACCGTGGGCGACGGCGTCTTCGAGACGGTGAAGGCGGTCGACGGGCGGCCGTTCGCCCTGACCCGTCACCTCGACCGGCTGACCCGCTCCGCGCGCGGCCTCGGCCTGCCCGACCCCGACCTCGACGAGGTGGGCCGCGCCTGCGCCGCCGTCATCGAGGCCAACCCGATGCCGCTGGGCCGCCTCCGGATCACGTACACCGGCGGTCACGGCCCGCTCGGCTCGGACCGCGGCGAGCACGGCCCGACCCTGGTCGTCGCCCTCGGCGCGTCCACCCGCCGTCCCGACTCCACCGCCGTCGTCACCGTGCCGTGGACCCGCAACGAGCGAGGCGCCCTCACCGGGCTCAAGACCACCTCGTACGCGGAGAACGTCGTCGCGCTCGCCCGCGCCCGCGAACAGGGCGCCTCCGAGGCGCTGTTCGCCAACACGGTGGGGCAGCTCTGCGAGGGCACGGGGTCGAACGTCTTCGTCGTCCTGGACGGCGAGATCCACACCCCGCCGGTCGTCTCCGGCTGCCTCGCCGGCATCACCCGCGCCCTCGCCGTCGAGTGGACGGGCGCCCGGGAGACCGATCTGCCCTTCGACGTCCTGGAGCGCGCCGACGAGATCTTCCTGACCTCGACGCTGCGGGACGTGCAGGCGGTGCACCGCGTCGACGGGCGCGAACTGCCGGGCGCGCCCGGCCCGGTGACCGCCAAGGCGATGCGGATCTTCGAGGAGCGCGCGGGCGACGACCTCGACCCGTGACCCGCGCGCGGCCGTAATCCGGATGACGCCGGAGCCCTGGGCGGGTACAACACCCGTGATGACCACGACCCTGCGGCCGACCGAGCCGCTCCAGCACCACGCCGACGGGACGCGTTCGCGCCACTTCCAGATCTGCGTGAACAGCCGTCCCGTGGGCGCGATACACCTCGGCACCCACGCGCTCTTCGGAGCCGATGTCGCCGTGGCGAGCGACCTGCGCGTCGACGAGGCCGAGCGCGGACGCGGCCGGGGCACGGTGGCCGCCCTCGCTGTCGAGGAGGTGGCCCGCGGCTGGGGCTGCCGGCGGATCGAGGCGTCCGTGCCCGCCGACGCGGAGGCCGCGCTCCGCCTGACCCGGGCGCTGGGCTACGTCACCCGCAACCGCGGCATGGAGAAGCGCCTGGCCGCCACGCCGCCCGAGCTGCCCGCGGGCACCCGCGCGCGCCCGATGACCGAGGAGGAGTTCCGGCCCTGGGAGGCGCTGGCCAGGGAGAGCTACGCCCAGCTGTGGATCGAGCGGGGGGTGCCCGCGGCCGAGGCGCACGAGAAGTCCCGGCGCGACCACGACCAGCTGCTGGCGCAGGGGACGGCCACCGAGAACGTGCTGATCAGCGTCCTGGAGCACGAGGGGACCCCGGTCGGCACCCTCTGGGTGGCCCTCCAGGAGGAGCGCGCCTTCGTCTTCGACGTCGAGGCCGACGCGGCGTACCGCGGCCGGGGCCACGGGCGCTCCCTGATGCTGCTGGCCGAGGCGCAGGCGATCGCCGCCGGCCGGTCGGTCATCGGCCTCAACGTCTTCGCGGGCAACACCCCGGCCGAGCGGCTGTACGAGTCCCTCGGCTACGAGACGACGGCCCACCACCTGTACAAGAACCTGCTGTAGGCCCGCTCCGGCGGCGCCGGGACCGGGTCAGGCCCCGTGCTCCGCCAGCAGCCGGTCGGCGATCTCCTCGACGCGCTCGCGCAGGCCCTCCTGGCTCTCGCCGTCGAGGCGCTCCCCGTCGATGACGTACGTCGGGGTGCCCGTGACGCCGATCGCCTTGCCCTCGGCCTGGTCGGCGTCGACGATCAGGATGTGCCGGCCGTCGATCAGCGCGGTGTCGAACTCCTCGGCGTCCAGACCGAGTTCGCGGGCCACCTCGACGAGGAACGGTTCGCCGCGCCGGTCCAGCTCCTCGACGCGGCCGAGCACGGCCTCGACGTACGGCCAGGCGCTGCCCTGCTCGGCGGCCTCCTCGGCGGCCTGGGCGGCCGCGAACGCGTGCTTGTGCTTCTCCAGCGGGAAGTGCCGCAGCCGCAGCTCCAGGCGGTCCCCGTAGCGGGCGCGCAGGGCGCGCAGGTCGTCCAGGGCGGTGCGGCAGTCGGGGCACTGCAGTTCGCACCAGACGTCCAGGACCGGGGTGACGGGGCGCGCGGCGGGGGAGTCGTTCATGGCGCACAGTCTTCCAGCCGCGGCCCCGGTGTCCCAACCGGGACCTGGGGAGGACCCCGACCCGGAGATGTCCCTGAGGTCCGCCCGGAGCATGGCACGGCGGGCCCGGGCCGGTGCAGGATGGAAGGGACGCAAGCACCCTTCCCGACCGCACACGCCGGAGGACCGGATGATTGCCGAGACCGTCTGTTCCGCCGTCTCCGCGGCCGGGCTGGGTATCGCCGTGGTCACGGCCTACCGCAAGCGCTTCCTGGCCGCGGCCCGGATCGCCGCCTACTCCCTGGTGCCCGTCGGCCTGGTGATGACCGGCGCGGTCGGCTGGGCCGCGGACACGGCGTTCAGCCCGACCGCGTGGGCCGGGTTCGCCGTGCTGGGCGGCGCCTGGCTGCTGTTCCTGACCACCCGGGCCGTGGAGCGACGCGGCGGCGGCACCCGCAAGGAACGCAGGGCGGCGCGGGCCGCCCGTCGCGAGGGCGTGGCCCCCGAGGCGTCGGCGCCCTCCCTCGGCGAGGGCGCGCGCCCGGCGGTGCGGCCCGCCCCGGCGCAGCGTCCGGCGGGCTCCTCGGACGACTTCAGCGACATCGAGGCGATCCTGAAGAAGCACGGCATCTGAGCGGCGCGGTCGGCGGCATCGGCAGCCGCGGGCAGCCGCCCGCTCCGCCGGCGAACCGAAACGACCCAGCCGAAAGTGATCAGCCGGACCCGCGCAAGTGATCACGTCCGTCACCGCGGTTCGCGAGAATTGATGAACTCCCGGTCATTTCGGGCGTGATGAGCGCCCAAGGGGTCTGCTGTAGGTCATCATCACGGCGAGATGCTGGACACAACACAGAGCGACACCGCCGCCCCTCCCGAGGAACGGCGAGGTTGTCTCTTCGCACTTTCCCAGCCGCCGCTGATGATCTTCCTTGCGGTGATCGGCTGTCTGCTGCTCATGGCTTCGCTGCACGATCTGCTGCTGCTCTGAGCCGTACACGGAGCCCCTGGCGCCACCCGTTGCGGGCTCCGTCAGCTCGCCGCTTCCTTGCGCCGGGCGCGGTAGGCGGCCACGTGCAGGCGGTTCCCGCAGGTTCGGCTGTCGCAGTAGCGGCGGGAGCGGTTGCGGGAGAGGTCGACGAAGGCGCGCCGGCAGTCCGGCGCCTCGCACCGGCGCAGGCGTTCCTGCTCCCCGGCGACCACGAAGAAGGCCAGCGCCATCCCGCAGTCCGCCGCGAGGTGGTCGGCGACGGAGGCGCCAGGCGCGAAATAGTGCACGTGCCAGTCGTAGCCGTCGTGATCGGTGAGCCGGGGCGTGGTCCCCGCGGCGGCCACCAGCTCGTTGATGAGCGCGGCCGCGGCCCGCGGGTCGTCCGCCGCGAAGATCCCGGTGAACCGGGCACGGACCGCCCGCACGGCCGCCAGGTCCTGCGCCGAGAGCACGCCCACGTCGCTGATCTCGTGCTTGCGTACGAAGTCCGCTAGGGCGGCGACGTCCGGGAGCCGGTCCGCCGCGTCGTCCTCGGGCACGGTGTTCACCAGATCCACCACGGTGTCGAGGGCGCACCGGGTGTCGTGGGTGATCAGCACGATTCGCTCCCTGGCCAGAAGTCGGGCGGGCGCCCGCCGATGGGGGCCGAGCCTAGCGGCTCGGCGGACGGCGGGGACCGGTGCGGGCCGGGCCGGGGAGCCGTCCCGGACGACCCGGGCGCTCCGCGGACGCGCACCGGCGCCGCCACCGCGGGATCCCGCGGCGACGGCGCCGGTGTGTGCCATATGCAGTTGTCCAGGCCCGAGCCGTCTCCCCGAGTGGACGGCGCCGGGCGGCTCCGGGTCTCTCGCTAACTCTCCGCCAGGATGTGGGAGAGCTCCGTGTCGAGGTCGAAATGCCGGTGTTCCGTGCCGGGGGGCACGGCGGCGTCGGTTCGCTTGAGGAACGACTCGAGAGCCCGTGCCGGGGCCTCGAGGAGGGCTTCACCCTCCGGAGAGCTGAGGGCGATGCAGACGACGCCCTGACCGTGGCTCCGGGACGGCCAGACACGGACGTCGCCGGTTCCGGTGGGCCGGTGCAGGCCCTCGGCAAGGAGGTCGCGGGCGAACACCCACTCGACGGTTTCCTCGGCTCCGGTGTGGAAGGTGGCGTGCACGGCGTAGGGATCGGCCGTGTCATACCGCAGTCCTGCGGGTACAGGCAGTGAGGACTCGCTCGACACAACGAGGCGCAGGTGCAGCTCGCAGCTGACCGTGGTGTTCATAAGCGCCAGGGCCTTTCGCTCAGTGTGCGCTCGGGGATTCGCACGTCGGCGAAATCGACATGCCACCTACGGTGCCGTTGTAAACCCCTCTGAGTGTTTTGCGTGGCTTTAAGTAGCTCATCCGGCCGAGAGTGCGTTCGCGAGGTACGCCCATTCCGGTGACCGGTTTCTCTCGGGTAGGGTTTGGTCGTATGAATACGGGGAGTGACGAGCCCGGCGAGGTCGCCGTGGCCGCCGAGGAATCGACATCCGAGCGGCCGCTCGGTTCACGTGCGCCGGAATTCGTCCAGTCGCGGCGCGCTCTGCACCTGAGCTGGCAGGTGGGCGTTTTCATCGTCGGACTCGCGGTCGTCGGCGCCGGCGTGGTCATGCTGCCGCTGCCGGGCCCGGGATGGCTGGTGATCTTCGGCGGCATGGCGATCTGGGCGACCGAGTTCGTCTGGGCGCAGCTTGTCCTGCGCTGGACGAAGCGCAAGGTGACCGAGGCGACGCAGCGCGCACTGGACCCCCGGGTCCGTCGGCGCAACATCGTCCTGACGACCGTCGGCCTGGTGATCGTGGCGGTTCTCGTCGCGGTCTACGTGTGGAGGTTCGGCTTCGAGATGCCGTGGAAGATCAAGGAATGACGCGGCCCCAGCGGGCGTCCCGCGGAACCGCCCGGCTGGTCCGGGCCACCCTCTGACATGGGGTAATGTTCTCCGTGCGCCCGGGCGATTAGCTCAGCGGGAGAGCGCTTCGTTCACACCGAAGAGGTCACTGGTTCGAACCCAGTATCGCCCACCAGTTCGAAGGCGGTCTCCGTCCACGCACTCCGTGGACGGAGACCGCCTTCGGCGTTTCCGGAGGTGGCGGGCGCGCCTTCCCGAGATGCCGGGCGGGGTGTGAAGCGGCTTCCCGGCCGGTTCGCGGCGGCTGAGGCGTCACGCCGGGGCGGTGGGGCCCGGATCGGAAAGCGGCCGTCAAGAGCCCTTGTGGCGGCGTACGGGGCCACCGTGCCGTCCGGTCCGGCGGCGCCGGCGGGCGGGCCCGTGGCTCCCCATCTCACGTCGGCCGGTCGTCCCACACCGGACCGGGCGCTCCCTGTTCCGGCCGCCGAAGCGTCGGCGGACAGCCACGCGCGGCCCGCCCCTCGGGACATCGGTGGAAGTGCTCCGGGGTCTCCTGGTGCCCGATCGGGCGACTCGGTCCACGCCTGGACGCCCACCCTGGGTTATCGCGGAACCCTTCCCTCCTTGTTCGCGGGAGGTCCGTGCCTCGTGCGACAGAGGATTTTCGGCCCGCGGTGCGTGACGGACGGAACGCCGTCCGGTGTTCGGCCGGTCGGCCTCGGGGTGTCCGACCTGCGAGGTCGTGGACGCGGGGGAGCGGTGCCGTCCGGATCGCGCGGGAGGGCCCCGGCCCGCCTCCCGCCCGTTCCTGTCCGAATCGTCGACGCGTCCGGGACCTCCGTACCTCGTACCGCCGCGCGCTTGCTCGAAAGAGGCGGCCCGGGATTCGCCGGCGGCGTGCGGTTGGCGGCTGCGGCGGCCACGGGCGTTCCGCAGGCCGGACGGTGACGGTCCGTTACGTCTGACGGGTGCCGACGGCGGGTTCAGAAGATCGACGAGCCATCGGGCTCTTCGAGAAGAAGGACCCGAAGATCGCGGTGAAGAGCGACTTCCGGATTTACGCCGCCTTTTGGGAGAAGTCGCGGACCGAGATCGCGGGCGGAAATGCATCCGTGACTCGAGATCGAGGAGCACGCCCCTCTTGTCGTACTTCCGAAAGAATCCGACGGTGTTCTGGAATATGCCGGACGGCGGTATTCCCGTCGGATCCCACACGACGTCACCCGCCGTCGAGGGAGGGGTCTTCGGCAAGGCCGGCGCAGGGCTGAAGGGGAGGGCTGGGCCCGGGCCGAGTACGCCGCCGCTCGGAAGGGGATCCGGGACGGCCGGGAAGTCGGAGGCGGCACCGGTCATTTCGGGATCACGTGTCTAAGCGCCCGCAGTCCGCCTCAGCGCATCCTTCCCAATACGTCCCGGACCCGCCGCGCGTCACGGATGCGCCGCTCGTACGTCGCACCCAGGGCGAGCAGCAGCAGACCGGCGAGTGCCGGGGGCACCCAGCGCGGCAGCGCCTCGGCTACCTGCGCGATGTAGGGGGCCAGTTCGTGCAGCGCGTCCAGGACGAGCACCCCGCCGCCGAGGACGAGCGGCGCCCGCAGCCGGTGGCGGGCACCGAGGAGCGTGAGGGCCAGTGCCGCGGCGCCCAGCAGCAGCGGACGCGGCCAGTGCGCGTCCGTCCACGCCGCCGCGAGGCTCGGCACGAGCGTCGCCGACAGGCCCGCCCCGTACGCCGTCCAGGACGAGACCCGCGGGTCCTTCCGGCGCCGCACGGCCCCGAGGAGCAGGGCGGGCACGGTCACCGGCATCGTGTACGCCTCCGGGGCGCCGACGTCCCAGCACGCGAGGCGGACCCAGGTGGCCAGGACGAACAGGACGGCGGCCGCCCAGCCGACACCCCGGCGGCTCTCCCGGATCGCGGTGCCCGCGGCGATCACCCCGCACAGGACGAGCAGCAGCGCCAGCATCGGCGGGTCCTGCACCGTCAGGCCGACGGCGAGCAGCGCGGCGGCGGCCCCGGTCACCTCCACCGGCACGGTCAGGGGCGAGGCGCCGAGACGGGCGGCGAGCAGGGCGGCGCCGGCCGGCACCACCAGCACGAGCAGGGCGGTGTGCTGCGGCTGCCAGCCGAGGGACGCCCCGGCGGCACAGGCGAGGGCGGCGAGCCAGGTGAGGGAGGCGGCCACCGCGACGGGTCCCGGCCGCGGTTGCCGGGCGGCCACGGCGAACAGCACGGACAGGGCGGCGAGCACGCCCAGGGTCGCCGTCTCGGAGGCGAGGGAGAGGAGGGCGAGACTCAGTGAACCGGCCAGGGCCAGCAGCAGAGCCACCAGGGGCAGCGGGGACCGCAGGGGCTCCGCCGGACGGAGGTGGGCCGCCGCAGCCAGGACCGCCATCGTCGCGACCGCCTGGACCGAAAGGGCCGCCGCGTAAGGCAATTGGAGGACGGCGGGGAGCGTGAACGCCGTCGCCCAGGCGAGCGCCAGAGAACCGGCCCGCGCCCTGTCCCTCCAGGCGGGGGCGCGGATCGCCGCCGCCAGGACCACGGCGACCGCCGCCAGGACGAGCGGCGCCGTCGCCGCGTGCACCGGCCAGGGGAGGTCCAGGGTGACCGCCGCGCGGGCGTCGGCCGGGGCGCCGGACCAGATGTGGGCCATCCGGCTCGCCGGACCCAGTAGGGCGACGAGGGGCACCGGGAGCGCCCACAGCACCGCCAGGGCCTGCACCGAGGCGGAGGCCAGGAGGAGTCCGCGCCGCACCGGCCCGGAAAGCCCGGTGCGGACCGCCGCCGCGAGCGCGACCCCGCACAGCAGGAAGCCCGGCACCGTCCAGTCGTCCGGCAGCCACGAGCGCAGGAGGCCGCCGAGCGCGCCGACCGTGACCAGACCGCCGGCCAGCGCGAGGGCCGTGGCCAGGTCGGAACCGGGCACGTGCCGGGACGTGACCAGGGCGATCGCCGCGGCGAGGAGGAGGAGCGCCGCCGCGGGGGCGGCCGTGCCGGGACCGGTCGCCTCCCACAGGAGCACACCGGCCGCCAGGGTGCCCCAGCCGCCCGTGCCGTACGCACCGGTGGCGGCGACCAGGCGCACGGACGGCACGGATGCGCGCAGCGCCACCGCCGCGTCGAGCGCGGCCGTGACCAGCAGGGCCGCCGCCGACGTGCGGGCGCCCGCACCGGCCGCCACGGTCCACAGCAGCAGCGGCGACTGCGCCACCGCCATGGCCGCGGGCAGGGGCAGCCGCAGGGCCGGACGCGTGCCGGCCGCCGCCGATGGGACGCGTGCGCCGAGCAGGAGGCCGTACCCCGCCCACCCGGAGGCCAGCACCGCCGACGCCACGGCCGCGTACCCGGCGCCGCTCCGGCCCGGGAACGCGACCTCGTACAGCGCGTACGCGTCGAGCACGGTCAGCGCCAGACCGAGGCCCGCCACCGACTCGGCGGTGGAGCGCAGCCCGCGCCGCAGCAGCGGCACCGGCGCCCCGAGCGCCGCCACCGTCACCGCGCCCAGCACCGAGGCGCGCCCGGCGATCCCGAGGCTTCCCCAGCTGACCAGCGTGAACGCGAGGGCCGCCACGGTGAGCAGGGTGCCGCCGAGGATCAACAGCAGGTTCTGCACCCCGGGAGCGGTGGCCTCGGGGCGGCGGGCCGGGGGAGTGCCGGGCTGCCCCGTGGCGTGCGGACGTGCGGCCGGTGCCTGCAGGACGCCGACCAGCCAGGCGCGGCGTGCCAGCAACTGGGCCCGTCGGAGGTCGAGTTGCCGGAGCTCGCCGTCGACGAGCCGCAACTCCTCGATCGGGGGCGGGATGTGGGTCATGCTCCGGAGTGTGGTCCCCGTCACCCCGCCGGGCATGAGTGCGCGTACTCACGCCGTACTCAACCGTCCGCCGGGCACACTCCGCACATGGACTGGTGCCGTTACCGCTTCCGCAGCCTGTGGACCCTGCCCGCCCCGCTCACCGCCGTCTACACCGCCCTGGAGCGCGCCGACGACTACCCGCGGTGGTGGCCCCAGGTGCGCGAGGTCGACCGCGTCGACGACACCACCGGCGTCATCCGTATCCGCTCGCTCGTGCCCTACGACCTGGTGTTCACCGCGAGAGAGGTGCGGCGCGACCCCGTGGCGGGGGTGCTGGAGATCGGGATGACCGGTGACCTCGACGGCTGGGCCCGCTGGACGCTCACCGCCGACGGGGCGGGCACCCTGGCCCGGTACGACCAGGAGGTGGAGGTGCGCAAGCCGCTCATGCGCCGGCTCGCGGTGCCCGGACGGCCGGTCTTCCGTGCCAATCACGCGCTGATGATGAGGGCCGGGCGGCGCGGACTCGGCGCGTACCTCGAAGCGGTTTGAACGAGACCCGCCGGGACCTGTATGGTTCAGTGCGTTCCCGGGCGATTAGCTCAGTGGGAGAGCGCTTCGTTCACACCGAAGAGGTCACTGGTTCGAACCCAGTATCGCCCACCCGGAAACAACCGGTCCGTCGTCGACGGGCCGGTTTTTCGTGTGCCCGGGACCGCTCAGGCGGCCGCGGGCAGCTCCGGCCGCAGCGGCCACGCCGGGTCCACGGCCTCCGGGGTCCCGCTCCGCGCGAACCACGCCTGCAGACCCCGGGCCTGCGCCGCGTGCCAGACCGCCTGCAGCGTGTGCAGCTCGGCCGGCGACAGCCGCTCCAGCCGGGCCGCGAAACGCCGTCCCACCGCCCGTACGAGGTCCAGCGCGGCCAGCGCGTCGGCCGCCGCGTCGTGCGCTGCCGCCAGCTCCACGTCGTAGTGCTCGCACAGGTCGGTCAGGGTCCGGCGGCCCTTGCGGTACCGGTCCAGGTGCTTGTCCAGGACCCGCGGGTCGAGGACGTGCAGCGGCGTCGAGTCCAGCCACCGGTCCAGCGAGGACGCGCGGTGACGGCGCAACTCCCGGTCCAGCAGCGTCAGATCGAACGGCGCGTTCATCACCACCAGCGGCCGCCCCGCCGCGGCCTGGTCGCCCAGCTCCCTGGCTATCTCCTCCATCACCGGCGACGGCCAGCGGCCGTTGCGCCGCAGATGCTCGTCCGTCAGCCCGTGCACCGCCGTCGCCCCCTCGGGCACCGGCACCCCCGGACTCACCAGCCACCTGCTCACCCGCGGCCGGGCCCCGGGAGCGTCCTGCACGACGACGGCGGCCGACACGATCCGGTCGGTCTCGACGTCCACTCCCGTCGTCTCCGTGTCGAACGCGGCCAGGGGGCCCTCGTACCAGCACGTCATAGGTCACAACTCCTCGCTCACCCACGGCAGCTGACGCCCCGTCCACTGCCCGTTCCGGTGATACCCGGGCTGTTTGCGGCATACGCCCGAAGGAGACAACACAGGTACGGGTCTTTGCAGTTCAGCGACCCGCAGTGGGAAGACCCTTGGCTCGGAGGGCTGTTGGACATGGCCATCGCGCAGCCCGAGCGGGGCGGGCTGCTGCCCCTGCGGACGGCACCGCACCGCGGCACACTCGCCACCACCGCCTGCATGGAGACACTCCAGGTGGGCTATCTCCACGCCGTCGCGGCCGCCGCGGGCTGCTCGCTGTCCCAGCCCTTCCCGGACAACGGCATCGACTGGCACGTCAGCCACAGCGCCCCCGGGCACACGGTCGACGACGAGGTCACCATCAAGGTGCAGCTCAAGTGCACGTACCAGATCCCGCCGGACCCGCCCGGCCCCGCCTTCTCCTTCACGCTCGACAACACGCATCTGGCGAAGCTGGCCCGCACCCCGGTCTCGGTGCACAAGATCCTGGTCGTGATGCTCGTCCCGAGGTCGCAGGACCAGTGGCTGCGGGCCGGGCACGACCGCCTCGACCTGCGGCACTGCTGCTACTGGATCAACCTCGCCGGCCACGCCGTCACCGGCCGGCGCAGGACCACCGTCCGGATACCGACCGCGCGCATCTTCGACGACCGGGCACTGTGCGAGATCATGACGCGCGTCGGGACGGGAGGCAGACCATGACACACCGCCCCAGCGACGAACCCCCGAGCCCGTCCGCGCCCCGCCCGGCCGGACCGGGCGGCGACCGGACGCCCGGCCCCCGCCAGGTGGACCCCGCCGTGCTCGGCGCGCTGCTGCGCCGGCACGGCTGGCAGCGGCGCGGCGGAGCCGCCGGGCGCTACGGCCGCTGGACCCCGCCCGGACCGGGCGGCGGCGGGACCAGCCTGCTGGTCCCGGAGAGCCGGGCGTTCCCCGACAGCGACGACCTGGTCGGCGAGGCGCTCCTCGCGCTGTCCCGCAGCGCCTCTCCGTCCGCCCGCGACATCCTGGTCGGGCTCGCCGTGCCCAGCGACGAGATCCGGTGGTGGCGGGACGCGCCCACCGGACCCGTGGGCGCCGCGCCCTGGACCGTGGAGGAACAACTGCGGACCGCCGCCCGCCTGATGCTGCTCGCCGGAGCGCTGGCCACCCGCGCGCGAGCCGGCTACCACGGCGCCAGGCACCGCCGGCCCGCCACCGCCTCCCTGGAGGACGTCCTCGTCGGCGCCGCCCCCGACGGCCGCCGGCTCACCGCCTTCGTGCCCGTCGCCACCGGGCGCCCGCTCGCCGTACGGCTGCACCACGCGCTGTACGCGGCCCGGGAGGCGATCGACTACCAGCGGGCCACCGGCGGCATGGACGCCTTCGACGCGGCCGTCGAGGCCGGCGTCAGCCACGAACTCACCGAATCGCTGATCGTCCTCGTCCGCGGCACCGAGGGCGCCCGCATCGCCGTCGAGTGGGCCCCCGCCGCCGGGACCCCGGACGGCTGCGCCGCAGCCGCCGAGCCCGTCGAGTTCTCCCCCGGCGACCTGCCCGCGCTGCGCGAGGCCGGCGCCCGCTACCTCCGCGAGGAGCCCTCCGTGCCGGTGCGGATCACCGGCGCCGTCGTGCGGATGCGCAGGCCGGCCGCCCGGGGCCCCGGTTCCGTACGGCTGCGGGTGATCGCCGGCGCCGAGGTCCCGCACGTCCGGCTGACCCTGGACGAGGAGGCGTACCGGACGGCCGGGCACGCCCACCTCGTCGGGCTCCCGGTGCGGGTGCACGGGCGGCTGGAGAGCCGCGGCGGCTTCCGCAGGCTGACGGACGCCTCCGGGGTGGTACCCGTGCAGGTCGACGAGGCGGAGCGGGACCGGCTGATGAAGTCGTCGCAGGAGACCGCGGAGACCGCGGACTTCTTCGAGGAGGCCTGCGGCGGCGACTGACCGCCGCCGCGGACGCCGTCCGCGACCGTTTCGCGGAGCGGACCCCGGGCTCGGTACGATCGCCTTTGTTACGACGCGCGCAGGACAGGATGCGCACGTCTCCTTCAGGCAGGAGAGACCGGTGTCAGACGTCCGTGTGATCATCCATCGCGATTCCGAGCGGGAAGAGCGCGTGGTGACGACGGGCACTACGGCCGCCGAACTCTTCGTCGGTGAGCGCTCCGTCGTCGCGGCCCGGGTCGCGGGGGAGCTGAAGGACCTGGCGTACGAGGTCCGGGACGGCGAGGAGGTCGAGCCGGTCGAGATCTCCTCCCCGGACGGCCTGAACATCCTGCGCCACTCCACCGCGCACGTCATGGCGCAGGCCGTGCAGGAGCTCTTCCCCGAGGCCAAGCTGGGCATCGGCCCGCCGGTCAAGGACGGCTTCTACTACGACTTCGACGTCGAGCGGCCGTTCACGCCCGAGGACCTCAAGGCCGTCGAGAAGAAGATGCAGGAGATCCAGAAGCGCGGCCAGCGCTTCTCCCGGCGCGTGGTGAGCGACGAGGCGGCCCGCGAGGAGCTGGCGGGGGAGCCGTACAAGCTGGAGCTCATCGGCATCAAGGGCGCGGCCTCGACCGACGACGGCGCGGACGTCGAGGTGGGCGGCGGCGAGCTGACCATCTACGACAACCTCGACGCCAAGACCGGCGAGCTGTGCTGGAAGGACCTGTGCCGCGGTCCCCACCTGCCCACCACCCGGAACATCCCGGCGTTCAAGCTCATGCGCAACGCCGCCGCCTACTGGCGCGGCAGCGAGAAGAACCCGATGCTCCAGCGCATCTACGGCACCGCCTGGCCCTCCAAGGAGGAGCTGAAGGCGCACCTGGAGTTCCTCGCCGAGGCGGAGAAGCGGGACCACCGCAAGCTGGGCAACGAACTCGACCTGTTCTCCATCCCGGACCAGATCGGCTCCGGCCTCGCCGTCTTCCACCCCAAGGGCGGCATCATCCGCCGGGTCATGGAGGACTACTCGCGGCGCCGCCACGAGGAGGAGGGGTACGAGTTCGTCTACACCCCGCACGCGACGAAGGGGAAGCTCTTCGAGACCTCGGGCCACCTGGACTGGTACGCCGACGGCATGTACCCGCCCATGCAGCTCGACGAGGGCGTGGACTACTACCTCAAGCCCATGAACTGCCCGATGCACAACCTGATCTTCGACGCGCGCGGCCGGTCCTACCGTGAACTGCCGCTGCGCCTCTTCGAGTTCGGGACCGTGTACCGGTACGAGAAGTCCGGCGTCGTGCACGGCCTGACCCGGGCCCGCGGCTTCACCCAGGACGACGCGCACATCTACTGCACCAAGGAGCAGATGGCGGAGGAGCTCGACAAGACGCTCACCTTCGTCCTCGGGCTGCTGCGCGACTACGGCCTGAACGACTTCTACCTGGAGCTGTCCACCAAGGACCCGGAGAAGTTCGTCGGCTCGGACGAGATCTGGGAGGAGGCCACCGAGACGCTGCGGCAGGTGGCCGAGAAGCAGGGCCTCCCGCTGGTCCCGGACCCGGGCGGCGCCGCCTTCTACGGCCCGAAGATCTCCGTCCAGGCCAAGGACGCCATCGGCCGCACCTGGCAGATGTCGACCGTCCAGCTCGACTTCAACCTTCCCGAGCGCTTCGACCTGGAGTACACCGGCCCCGACGGCGCCAAGCAGCGTCCGGTGATGATCCACCGCGCGCTGTTCGGCTCCATCGAGCGCTTCTTCGCGGTGCTCCTGGAGCACTACGCGGGCGCGTTCCCGGCCTGGCTGGCGCCCGTGCAGGCGCTCGGCATCCCGATCGGCGACGCCCACGTCGAGTACCTGGAGAAGTTCGCCGCCGCGGCGAAGAGGAAGGGCCTGCGCGTCGAGGTCGACTCCTCCTCCGACCGGATGCAGAAGAAGATCCGCAACGCCCAGAAGCAGAAGGTGCCCTTCATGGTCATCGCGGGCGACGAGGACATGGCGGCCGGCGCCGTCTCCTTCCGCTACCGCGACGGCTCCCAGGAGAACGGCATCCCCGTCGACGAGGCGATCGCCAAGATCCTCCAGGTCGTCGAGGACCGTGTGCAGGTCTGATCCGGCCGCGTGACGAGAGGCCCCCGGGAGGTCAGCGCCCCGGGGGCCTCTCGTCCTCCCGGGAGAACACCTGGATCAGCCAGGAGGAGAACGAGCCGGTCACCGCACCGAGCAGCGCGAGGCCGCAGGCCATCATGCCGGCGGCGATCACCCGGCCGCCCGCGGTGACGGGCACGACGTCGCCGTAGCCGACCGTGGTCAGCGTCGAGCAGGCCCACCACAGCGCGTCCCCGAACGTGCGCATGTTCGCGCCGGGCGCGTCCCGCTCCTGCTGGTACACGGCGAGGGCGCCGGTGAAGCCGAGCAGGGTGGCCGAGATGCCCGCGTAGGCGATCACCCGCGCGTGCAGGCTGAGCCGGGGCCGGCCGTTCCGGTGCTGCACGGCCTCGTAGATGCGCACGATCCGCAGCGGACGCAGCAGCGGCAGGATCAGCACCACGGTGTCCAGCACGTGCGTCCGTACGAATCCCAGCCGGCGCCCGCTGAGCCGCCAGCGCGCCGCGAAGTCCACGACGAAGACCGCCCACGCGCCGAGCAGGACGGCCAGGGCGACGTCCCGGCGCGCGCCCCCCGCGTCCGGCGCCAGCACCAGGTAGGCGTAGGCGCCGAGGAACACCAACGAGGCCGGGGTGAGCAGCAGCTCGGTGCGCCGCTCCCAGCGGGCGATGGGGCTGTCGGGGTCCACCGGCCCAGCTTGGCCCGGACGCCGCTTCCCGCAACCCCGGCGACACGCCGCGAACGGGCGAAGTCCTATGCTGCTTCCCATGACGAGTGAGCCGGAGCAGCAGATCGGAGTGGGGACGCAGGACGCGTTCCAGCGCCTGTGGACGCCCCACCGGATGGCCTACATCCAGGGCGAGAACAAGCCCACCGGCCCGGGCGCCGACGACGGCTGTCCCTTCTGCTCGATCCCCGCCAAGTCCGACGAGGACGGGCTGGTCGTCCGGCGCGGCGAGCACGTGTACGCGGTGCTCAACCTCTACCCGTACAACGGCGGCCACCTGATGGTGGTGCCCTACCGGCACGTCGCCGACTACACCGACCTCACGGGCCCGGAGACCGCGGAGCTGGCCGAGCTGACCAAGCAGGCGATGACCGCGCTGCGGACGGCCTCGGGGGCGCACGGCTTCAACATCGGCATGAACCAGGGCGGGGTGGCCGGGGCCGGCATCGCCGCGCACCTGCACCAGCACGTCGTGCCCCGCTGGGGCGGCGACACGAACTTCATGCCGGTCGTCGGCCACACCAAGGTGCTGCCGCAGCTGCTCGCCGACACCCGGAAGATGCTGGCCGACGCCTGGCCGTCGCAGGCCCAGTAGCCGGGCGCACGCGGGGCGGGGCCGCGGTGACGGCCCCGCGCCGGTCCCGCTACGCGTCGTACACGTCCGCCTTCCGCGGTGACACGTCCTGGACCGCGGTGCTGAGGAAGGACGAGCGGGTGCCGAACTTCTCGGTGTTCACGCCGTTCTCCTCCAGGACCTTGATCGCCGCGGCGTGGACCACGCGCAGCACCGGGGTCGCGGCGCGCAGCGCGTCGTCCGCCATGAAGCGGTGGCGCCAGGGCTGGTCCGCCCAGGCGTGCCGCAGGCCGAACGGCTCGGGCAGGGTCAGCGTGCCGCCCAGCCAGTTCAGGAGCGGCGGGTACCAGGTGAAGGGCGCGCGGGCGGTGAGGCGCACCACCTCGTCCGTGTCGACCAGGGGCAGGGTGACCTTGCGGGTCTCCCAGAACCTGACCGACTTGGCGACCTCCTTGGTGGGCGCCTCGGGCTTCGTGGTGAACAGGGAGTTGACCGGGCCCAGCGCGTGTCCGGTGACCTCGATGCGCAGCGTCTCGTGCAGCACGGTCACCGTGATCAGCATGGTGAGGACGAGCTGGCCGTCCCACAGCGTCCACTGCACGCCCAGGTAGTGGCGGTCGCCGCCGCCGAACTGCTGCTTGTTGCAGATGTCCTGTATCGCGTGGTTCCGGACCTGGAACGCGTCCACGTCCGTGCCCTCGGGCCGGGAGACCGCCTTGGCGTTCTCACCGATCGGCGTGACGATCCAGTGTTTGATGGAGGGCTTCGGGAAACCGCCCGTGTTCAGCGGGCCGCGCTCCAGCATGCGCAGCTGGTCGTGGATCGACCGGATGACGTCCCAGCTGCGGAAGGGGTGGATCTCCCGGTCGGGGTCGCGCGGCACCAGGTCCTCGGCGAGCTGCCAGCTGCCCCAGCGGGTGCCCATGCCGAGTATGCCCTTGGGCCCGGCGTAGAAGACCGAGTTGGACTGCTGCTCGGCGCTGAGCCTGGCGAGGGCCTGGCGCAGCCGCTCCGCCGCGTTCTCCCCCGGGCTGCCCGGTACCGCCTCGGGGATCTTGGCGCCGAGGCCGCCGCCGGCCAGCAGGCTGTCCCACCGCTCCCGCAGGTCCTGGGCGGTCCGCTCGCAGATCCGCTTGGCCCAGAACCAGCCGACGACCGGCATCACGACGGTCGCGCGGGCGTACCACCCCCAGAAACCGCTGAAGGGCATCTTGAGCACGAAGAGCACGGCGAGGGCGCCGACGGCCACCAGCAGCGTGGTGGCGAGCGCGGGCGAGCCCTTGTCGCCGCGCTTCGTCACCGCGGACCGGATCTGGAAGACCAGCAGCCAGACGACGAGGCCCGGCAGGAAGATCAGGCCGCACAGCACCCAGACCGCCGAGAGCCAGTTGTCCCGCTCCCGGCGGATGCGGTTCGCGGCGAGGCAGTGTTCGACGACGACCTGCGGCTCCGTGCCGAACGACTGGATGAGGGGCTTGCGGCCGGGGCCCAGCATGCGGTCCTGGACGGCCCGCGCGAAGGCCTCGCCCAGGTTCGGCCGCCACAGGGACGCCCACCTGCGGCCGGGCTTGACCACCGACTGGTGCCATTCGTTGTTGGCCTTGAGGATCTCCGCGATCTCGTTGTCCCGGTACGCCGCCGACGCCAGGGCGTAGGTGGCGGCGGTCTGTCCCGCCGAGCCCGAGAGCGGCACCTGTGCCCCGGGACTGAAATCGAATCCGTCAGTGGCCACTGCCGCCCCCATCGCCGCCGTCCGCTGCTGCGGCTTTTCCCGACTTCCGTGCCTCGCACACCTGTTGATCAGGTCATCGTGCTGATCGAGTCGCAACTTGATCAGGTCATCAGCGTATCCGCAGCCGCCGACATCCGTCGGCGGACGGCCGAAGCCGCCCGCCGACCCGCCCCCGCGCCCCGAACTGTCAGGCGGCTCCCGCCTGTTCGCGGATCCGCTCGGCGATCTGCGACGGCATCGGCTCGTGCCGCGCGTACCGCCGGCCGAAGCGGGCGGTGCCGTGCGAGAGCGAGCGCAGGTCGACCGCGTACCGGCCGATCTCGATCTCCGGCACCTCGGCCCGTACGACGGTGCGCCCGCCGCCCGCCTGTTCGGTCCCCACGACCCGGCCGCGCCGCCCGGACAGGTCGCTCATCACGGCGCCCACGTACTCGTCGCCCACCAGGACCGTCACCTCGGCCACCGGCTCCAGCAGATGGATCACGGCCCCCGAGGCGGCCTCGCGCAGGGCCAGCGCCCCGGCGGTCTGGAACGCGGCGTCGGAGGAGTCCACCGAGTGCGCCTTGCCGTCCCGCAGGGTGACCCGCACGTCGATGAGCGGATGGCCGGCGGCGACCCCTCGGGCGGCCTGGGCGCGTACGCCCTTCTCCACGGACGGGATGAACTGCCGCGGCACGGCGCCGCCGACGACCTTGTCCACGAACTCGATCCCGGAGCCGTTCGGCAGCGGTTCCACCTCGATCTCGCAGACCGCGAACTGCCCGTGGCCGCCGGACTGCTTCACATGGCGGCCGCGGCCCGTGGCGGCGGCCGCGAAGGTCTCCCGCAGCGACACCTTGTGCGGGACGACGTCGACCCGGACGCCGTACCGGCTCCGCAGCCGTTCCAGGGCGACGTCGGCGTGCGCCTCGCCCAGGCACCACAGCACCACCTGGTGCGTGTTCTGGTTCTGTTCCAGGCGCATGGTCGGGTCCTCGGCCACCAGGCGCGCCAGTCCCTGCGAGAGCTTGTCCTCGTCGGCCTTGCTGTGCGCCTCGATGGCCAGCGGCAGCAGCGGGTCGGGCATCTGCCACGGCGCCATGAGCAGCGGGTCGTTCCTGGCCGAGAGGGTGTCCCCGGTCTCCGCGCGGTTCAGCTTCGCCACGCACGCCAGATCGCCCGCGATGCAGTGCGTGAGCACGCGCTGCTGCTTGCCGAACGGGGCCGACAGGGCGCCGACGCGTTCGTCGACGTCGTGGTCCTCGTGGCCGCGGTCGGCGAGACCGTGCCCGGAGACGTGCACCGTCGCGTCCGGGCGCAGGGTGCCGGAGAAGACCCGCACGAGCGAGACGCGGCCGACGTAGGGGTCGCTGGCCGTCTTGACCACCTCGGCGACCAGCGGCCCGTCCGGATCGCACGCCGTCACCTCGCGCGCCCTGCCGTCCGGCGTGGTGACCGCGGGCGCCGGGCGCTCCAGGGGGGTCGGGAAGCCGCCGGTGACCAGTTCGAACAGCTCGACCGTGCCGAGTCCCTGGCGGGCGCCCTCCGCGGCGGGGGCGGCGGCCAGCACGGGGAAGAAGGTCCCGCGCGCCACGGCCCGCTCCAGGTCCTGCACGAGCGTCTTCAGGTCGATCTCCTCGCCGCCGAGGTAGCGGTCCATGAGGGTCTCGTCCTCGCTCTCCGCGATGATCCCCTCGATCAGCCGGTTGCGGGCCTCGTCGATGAGCGGCAGTTGCTCGGGGCCCGGTTCGGACTCCTTGCGCTCACCGGAGGAGTAGTCGAAGAGGCGCTGCGAGAGCAGCCCGATCAGCCCGGTCACCGGGGCGTGCCCGTCGGGCCCCGGCGCGCCGCGCAGCGGCAGGTACAGCGGCAGTACGGCATCGGGATCGTCGGCGCCGAAGGCGTCCGCGCAGATCCGGGTCATCTCCTCGAAGTCGGCGCGGGCCGCTTCGAGGTGGGTGACGACGATGGCCCGCGGCATGCCGACCGCCGCGCACTCGTCCCACACCATCCGGGTCGAGCCGTCCACCCCGTCCGAGGCCGAGACGACGAAGAGGGCCGCGTCCGCGGCGCGCAGACCGGCCCTCAGCTCCCCGACGAAATCGGCGTATCCCGGGGTGTCCAGGATGTTGATCTTGTACCCGCCCCAGTCGACGGGGACCAGTGAGAGCTGCACCGAACGCTGCTGCCGGTGCTCGATCTCGTCGTAGTCGGAGACGGTGCCGCCGTCCTCCACGCGGCCCGCCCTGTTCACCGCTCCCGCGGTCAGCGCGAGAGCCTCCACCAACGTCGTCTTGCCGGATCCGCTGTGGCCGACCAGCACCACATTCCGTACGGACGCGGGGTGGTCGGCCGCCGTAGCCCTGCCGGCGGCTCCGGGGTGTGCGTTCGCCTTGTCGCCCATGGCCTTGCCTCCCGTACACGGTGAGGTCACTGTGGGCGCGGACATGCCGGTCCGCGTGCGGTGGCGGCTCCGGCGACGCCCGCGGTCCTTCGAGCTTTCCACTCCCGTCACGGTGCGTCCATACGACGGACGCGATCGCGGCGCGACCCCGGTGCCGTCCGCCGGGACACGGGGCCCGGGTGCCCGGCCGTCGCACCGGCGCGGGCGTGGCTACGATGGGCCAGCCGGTGGCCAGCAGGGGCCGCGCGGCGACACCGACCCTCGGGAAGGCCATGCTGAACAAGTACGCGCGTGCATTCTTCACGCGTGTCCTCACACCGTTCGCCGCGTTTCTCATCCGGCGGGGGGTGAGCCCCGACACCGTGACGCTCCTCGGCACGGCCGGAGTCATGGCGGGTGCGCTGGTCTTCTACCCCATGGGCGAGTTCTTCTGGGGCACGGTCGTGATCACGCTGTTCGTGTTCTCGGACCTGGTCGACGGGAACATGGCGCGCCAGCTCGGCCGCTCCAGCCGCTGGGGGGCGTTCCTCGACTCCACGCTGGACCGGGTCGCCGACGGCGCGATCTTCGGCGGCTTCGCCCTCTGGTACGCGGGCGGCGGCGACGACATCGGGCTGTGCGCGGTCTCCATCTTCTGCCTCGCCAGCGGCCAGGTCGTCTCGTACACCAAGGCGCGCGGCGAGTCGATCGGCCTGCCCGTCGCGGTCAACGGCCTGGTCGAGCGTGCCGAGCGGCTGGTGATCTCGCTGGTCGCGGCCGGGTTCGCGGGCCTGCACAAGTTCGGCGTCCCCGGCATCCAGTGGCTGCTGCCCGTCGCGCTGTGGATCGTCGCCGTCGGCAGCCTCGTCACGCTGATCCAGCGGGTCGTCACCGTGCGCCGCGAGGCCGCCGAGGCCGACGCCGCCACCCAGGGCAGCGAGGCGGCCTCGTGAGCGGTCTGCGGGACCGGCTGACGGACGGGGCCTACGCGCTCGGCTGGAGCACCGTCAAGAAGCTCCCGGAGCCCGCCGCGGTCCGGCTCGGCCGTGCCGTCGCCGACCTCGCCTGGAAGCAGCGCGGCAAGGGCGTCCAGCGCCTGGAGAGCAATTACGCGCGCGTGGTGCCCGACGCGACCCCGGATCGGCTCGCCGAGCTGTCCAGGGCGGGCATGCGCTCCTACCTGCGCTACTGGATGGAGTCCTTCCGGCTGCCCGCCTGGAGCGAGGAGCGCGTGCGGGGCGGTTTCGAGGCCAAGGACCTGCACCACCTCACCGAGGGGCTCGCGGCCGGCAAGGGCGTCGTGCTGGCGCTGCCGCACCTCGGCAACTGGGACCTGGCGGGCGCCTGGGTCACCACCGAGCTGGGCATCCCCTTCACCACGGTCGCCGAGCGCCTCAAGCCCGAGTCGCTGTACGACCGCTTCGTCGCCTACCGCGAGGGCCTGGGCATGGAGGTCCTGCCGCACAGCGGCGGCTCCGCGTTCGGCATGCTGGCCCGGCGGCTGCGCGAGGGCGGACTGGTCTGCCTGGTCGCCGACCGCGACCTGTCCGCGTCCGGCGTCGAGGTCGACTTCTTCGGGGAGACCGCCCGGATGCCCGCCGGGCCCGCCCTGCTCGCCCAGCAGACCGGCGCCCTGCTCCTGCCGGTGACGCTCTGGTTCGACGACTCGCCCGTGATGAAGGGCCGGGTCCACCCGCCCGTCGGGGTCCCCGTGTCAGGCACCCGCGCCGAGAAGACGTCTGTGATGACACAGGCGCTGGCCGACGCCTTCGCCACCGGTATCGCCGACCACCCGGAGGACTGGCACATGCTGCAGCGTCTGTGGCTCGCCGACCTGGAGCCCCGCCCCGAGCCGTCCGGCACCGGGGAGCGCCCGTGAGGATCGGCATCGTCTGCCCGTACTCCTGGGACGTCCCGGGCGGCGTCCAGTTCCACATCCGCGACCTCGCCGAGCACCTCATCCGCCTCGGCCACGAGGTCTCCGTCCTCGCTCCGGCGGACGACGAGACGCCCCTGCCGCCGTACGTCGTCTCGGCGGGCCGCGCGGTCCCGGTGCCGTACAACGGCTCGGTCGCGCGGCTCAACTTCGGCTTCCTGAGCGCCGCCCGGGTACGGCGCTGGCTCCACGACGGCCTGTTCGACGTCATCCACATCCACGAGCCGACCTCGCCGTCGCTCGGGCTGCTGACGTGCTGGGCGGCCCAGGGGCCCATCGTCGCCACCTTCCACACCTCGAACCCGCGCTCGCGGGCGATGATCGCCGCGTACCCGATCCTCCAGCCCGCGCTGGAGAAGATCAGCGCGCGGATCGCGGTGAGCGAGTACGCGCGCCGCACCCTCGTCGAGCACCTCGGAGGCGACGCCGTCGTCATCCCGAACGGCGTCGACGTCGACTTCTTCGCGCGCGCCAAGCCCAACCCGGCCTGGCAGGGCGAGACCCTCGGCTTCATCGGGCGCATCGACGAGCCCCGCAAGGGCCTGCCGGTGCTGATGAGGGCGCTGCCGAAGATCCTCGCCGAGCGGCCCCGGACCCGGCTCCTGGTCGCCGGACGCGGTGACGAGAAGGAGGCCGTGGAGGACCTGCCGGCCGAGATGCGCTCCCGGGTGGAGTTCCTCGGCATGGTCAGCGACGAGGACAAGGCGCGCCTCCTGCGCAGTGTCGACGTGTACGTGGCGCCCAACACCGGCGGCGAGAGCTTCGGGATCATCCTCGTCGAGGCCCTGTCGGCGGGGGCCCCGGTGCTCGCCTCCGACCTCGACGCGTTCGCCCA
Organism: Streptomyces sp. NPDC054842; assembly: GCF_053611025.1. Classification (NCBI taxonomy): domain Bacteria; kingdom Bacillati; phylum Actinomycetota; class Actinomycetes; order Kitasatosporales; family Streptomycetaceae; genus Streptomyces; species Streptomyces sp. NPDC054842. The sequence continues at coordinate 43,136 of NZ_JBSGZN010000034.1, read as the reverse complement.
GGTCCTCGACCACGGCGCGGCGGGGGAGCTGTTCGCCAACGAGGACGCGGACGCGCTGGCGGACGCGGCCGTGCGGCTCCTCGGCGACGAGGCCCGCCGCACCGGGCTGCGCGAGCGGGGCAGCGCCCACGTGCGGCGCTTCGACTGGTCGACGGTCGGCGCGGACATCCTCTCCGTGTACGAGACGGTGACGGACGGGGCGGCGGCGGTCGCGACGGACGAGCGGACCGGCCTGATGGCCCGCTTCGGACTCGCCCGGGACTGAACGGGGGCGCTGCCCGCCGGGAGTGAGCTCGTGCGCTGCCGGGCGGGGACTGAGCGGGGTCACTGCCGTCCGGCGGCGCACGTCCGTAGTCGGTGGCCCCTCGCGCGGTGACCGGCGTCGGCGCGCAGGGACGTGTTCCGGACGTTTCGTCGCGGACCGCCGGCACTTCCGCGGCGTCCTCGGGCGGCGGGCGCCGGGAGCACCCCGGCGACGGGCCGCCGTCGCGCGACCCGTGCCGACCAGCCCTGCCGCACCGTGCGGGCCCGTCCCGGCCGGGGGAGCCCGGGCGCCTGAACGAGACCGGCGACCCGGAACCGGCGGCCGGACGAGCAGGGCGTGCGCCGGTGTACCGGGAGCCGCGCGAGGCGCCGCGCGACGCACCGGTAGCCTTGCGGCCCGTGACCGCAACCCTCATCTGGATCCTCGTCGGCCTCGTAGCCATCGGCCTGTACCTGAGCTGGACCGCGGGACGCCTGGACCGGCTGCACGCCCGGATCGACGCCGCGCGCGCCGCCCTGGACGCCCAGCTGCTGCGCCGCGCCTCGGTCGCCCAGGAGCTGGCCACCTCCGGAGTGCTGGACCCGGCCGCCTCGATAGTGCTCTACGAGGCGGCCCACGCCGCCCGGCAGGCCGAGGAGGACCAGCGGGAGGTCGCCGAGAGCGAGCTGAGCCAGGCGCTGCGGGCCGTGTTCGGGGAGACGGCGCAGGTGGAGGCCGTCCGGGCGGCGCCCGGTGGCGAGGAGGCGGCCGACGAACTGGCCCAGGCGGTGCGCAGGGTGCCGATGGCCCGCCGCTTCCACAACGACGCCGTGCGGGCGGCCCGCGCACTGCGCCGGCACCGCAAGGTGCGGTGGTTCCGGCTGGCGGGACACGCGCCGTTCCCGCTCGCCTTCGAGATGGACGACGAGCCGCCGGTGGCCCTGGCGGACCGGCCCACGTCGTAGACGGACCGGCGACGCGGCTCCCGGCCCGGGCGAGGGGCTCCCGGCGGCACGGACGGCGAGCCGCCGGTGACCCACGTCATGGACGGACCCGCGACGCGCCTCCCGGCCCCGGAGAGCGGTCTTGCGTGGACCGCCGAGGCGGCCCGGACCCCGCTCCCACCGCCCGGTGACGACGCCGTGACCTGCGCTTTTCCGGGCGCTGAACGGAAAATGAGCCACCGGCTCGTCATTGGCCCTTGCTGTGGCCTGGTCCACAGGCGTTTCCTCGGTGCTGCAGCAGCCCTCTTTTCCACCGAGTGAGGTCAACCCGTGTCCAGCACGCTCTCCAACTCCGCCCAGTCCTCCGACAGCACCGCGACCGGCACCGCGCGCGTCAAGCGCGGCATGGCCGAGCAGCTCAAGGGCGGCGTGATCATGGACGTCGTCAACGCCGAGCAGGCGAAGATCGCCGAGGACGCGGGAGCCGTCGCCGTCATGGCCCTGGAGCGGGTCCCGGCCGACATCCGCAAGGACGGCGGCGTGGCCCGCATGTCGGACCCGAACATGATCGAGGAGATCATCGACGCGGTCTCCATCCCGGTCATGGCCAAGTCCCGCATCGGCCACTTCGTCGAGGCCCAGGTCCTGCAGTCCCTCGGCGTCGACTACATCGACGAGTCCGAGGTCCTCACCCCGGCCGACGAGGTCAACCACTCCGACAAGTGGGCGTTCACGACCCCGTTCGTGTGCGGCGCCACCAACCTGGGCGAGGCCCTGCGCCGCATCGCCGAGGGCGCGGCCATGATCCGCTCCAAGGGCGAGGCCGGCACCGGCAACGTCGTCGAGGCCGTCCGCCACCTGCGCCAGATCAAGAACGAGATCGCCAAGCTGCGCGGCTTCGACAACAACGAGCTGTACGCCGCCGCCAAGGAGCTGCGCGCCCCGTACGAGATCGTCAAGGAGGTGGCCGAACTCGGCAAGCTCCCCGTGGTGCTGTTCTCCGCCGGTGGCGTGGCCACCCCGGCCGACGCCGCGCTGATGCGCCAGCTCGGTGCCGAGGGCGTCTTCGTCGGCTCCGGCATCTTCAAGTCGGGCGACCCGGCCAAGCGCGCCGCCGCCATCGTGAAGGCGACCACCTTCTACGACGACCCGAAGATCATCGCGGACGCGTCCCGCAACCTGGGCGAGGCCATGGTCGGCATCAACTGCGACACCCTCCCCGAGGCCGAGCGCTACGCCAACCGCGGCTGGTAGTCATCCATGAGCACTCCTGACACCCCCGTCATCGGGGTTCTGGCCCTCCAGGGCGACGTACGGGAGCACCTGATCGCCCTGGCCGCGGCGGACGCCGTGGCCAGGCAGGTGAGGCGCCCCGAGGAACTCGCCGAGGTCGACGGCCTCGTCATCCCCGGCGGCGAGTCCACCACCATCTCCAAGCTCGCCGTGCTCTTCGGCCTGATGGAGCCCCTCCGCGCGCGCGTGCGTGCCGGCCTGCCCGTCTACGGCACCTGCGCGGGCATGATCATGCTCGCCGACAAGATCCTCGACCCGCGCTCCGGCCAGGAGACGGTCGGCGGCATCGACATGATCGTGCGGCGCAACGCCTTCGGGCGGCAGAACGAGTCCTTCGAGGCCGCCGTCGACGTCACGGGCGTCGAGGGCGCTCCCGTGGAGGGCGTCTTCATCCGCGCCCCCTGGGTGGAGTCCGTCGGCGCCGCGGCCGAGGTGCTCGCCGAGCACGAGGGCCACATCGTCGCCGTACGCCAGGGCAACGCGCTCGCCACGTCGTTCCACCCGGAGCTGACCGGCGACCACCGCGTGCACGGGCTGTTCGTCGACATGGTGCGCGCGAACCGGACAGCCGAGTCCTTGTAGGATCTCTGGCGTTCGTAAAGAGTTGGGTTACGCGAAGGAGACAGGCAGATGTCCGGCCACTCTAAATGGGCTACGACGAAGCACAAGAAGGCCGTGATCGACGCCAAGCGCGGCAAGCTCTTCGCGAAGATGATCAAGAACATCGAGGTCGCGGCCCGCACGGGCGGCGCCGACCCGGCCGGCAACCCGACCCTCTTCGACGCCATCCAGAAGGCCAAGAAGAGCTCGGTCCCGAACAAGAACATCGACTCCGCGGTCAAGCGTGGCGCCGGTCTCGAAGCCGGTGGCGCCGACTACGAGACGATCATGTACGAGGGCTACGGCCCGAACGGTGTCGCGGTGCTCATCGAGTGCCTCACCGACAACCGCAACCGCGCCGCCTCGGACGTCCGCGTCGCCATGACCCGCAACGGCGGCAACATGGCCGACCCGGGCTCCGTGTCGTACCTGTTCAACCGCAAGGGCGTCGTCATCGTCCCCAAGGGCGAGCTGTCCGAGGACGACGTGCTGGGCGCGGTGCTCGACGCGGGTGCCGAGGAGGTCAACGACCTCGGTGAGTCCTTCGAGGTGCTCTCCGAGGCCACCGACCTGGTCGCGGTCCGCACCGCACTCCAGGAGGCGGGCATCGACTACGACTCCGCCGACGCCAACTTCGTCCCGACCATGCAGGTCGAGCTGGACGAGGACGGCGCCCGCAAGATCTTCAAGCTGATCGACGCGCTGGAGGACAGCGACGACGTGCAGAACGTCTTCGCCAACTTCGACGTCAGCGACGACGTCATGGCGAAGGTCGACGCCTGAGCGGCCGACGACAGCACGGGCCGGCGGGGACACACACCCCGTCGGCCCGCGGCTTTGTCGGCGGTACCCGATAGCCTGCACGAACAGGCGGTCGACGGAGGGGTTCGGGGTGCGGGTACTGGGTGTTGACCCGGGTTTGACCCGGTGCGGTGTCGGGGTGGTCGAGGGTCTCGCCGGCCGACCCCTGACCATGTGCGGCGTCGGAGTCGTACGGACCCCCGCCGACGCCGAGTTGGGCCTGCGCCTGGTCGCCGTCGAGCAGGGCATCGAGCGGTGGCTCGACGAGTACCGGCCCGAATTCGTCGCCGTGGAGCGGGTGTTCAGCCAGCACAACGTGCGCACGGTCATGGGCACCGCCCAGGCCAGCGCCGTCGCCATGCTGTGCGCCGCCCGCCGCGGCATCCCCGTCGCCCTGCACACCCCCAGCGAGGTCAAGGCGGCCGTCACCGGCAGCGGACGCGCGGACAAGGCACAGGTCGGGGCGATGGTCACGCGCCTGCTGCGGCTCGACGCCCCGCCCAAGCCCGCCGACGCCGCGGACGCCCTGGCCCTCGCCATCTGCCACATCTGGCGCGCCCCCGCTCAGAACAGACTCCAGCAGGCCGTCGCCCTGCACGCATCGAAAGGGCGTACCGCATGATCGCCTTCGTCAGCGGCCCGGTCGCCGCCCTCGCCCCCGACTCCGCGGTGCTGGAGGTCGGCGGCATCGGCATCGCCGTCCAGTGCGCGCCGAACACCCTCTCCGGGCTCCGCATGGGCCAGGACGCCAAGCTCGCCACCTCCCTCGTCGTCCGCGAGGACTCGCTGACCCTCTACGGCTTCGCGGACGACGACGAGCGGCAGGTCTTCGAGCTGCTGCAGACCGCGAGCGGTGTCGGACCGCGGCTGGCGCAGGCCATGCTCGCCGTGCACAGCCCCGACGCCCTGCGCAGGGCGGTGGCCACCGGTGACGAGAAGGCGCTCACCGCCGTCCCCGGCATCGGCAAGAAGGGTGCCCAGAAGCTCCTGCTGGAGCTCAAGGGCCGGCTCGGCGAGCCCCTCGGCACCGGTGGCCCGGCGATCGGCAGGTCCGTCACCGCCGGCTGGCGCGACCAGCTGCACGCCGCCCTGATCGGCCTCGGCTACGCGACCCGCGAGGCCGACGAGGCTGTCTCCGCGGTCGAGCCCCAGGCCGAGGCGGCCGGCGGCACCCCCCAGGTGGGCCAGCTCCTGAAGGCGGCCCTGCAGACCCTCAACCGGACGCGCTAGCCGCACCGCCGGCCCCCCGCCCGTCCGCCCGAACCCCACCGCGACCGCGAGGCACACGCAATGAACTGGGACGACACGACCGACGAGACCGCCGACGAGCGGCTCGTCGGCGCGTCAGCCGACCGCGAGGACCAGGCCGTCGAGGCGGCCCTGCGACCCAAGGACCTGGACGAGTTCATCGGCCAGGAGAAGGTCCGCGAGCAGCTCGACCTCGTCCTGCGCGCCGCCCGCGCGCGCGGCGCCACCGCCGACCACGTGCTCCTGTCGGGCGCCCCGGGGCTCGGCAAGACCACGCTTTCCATGATCATCGCCGCCGAGATGGGCGCCCCCATCCGCATCACCAGCGGCCCCGCGATCCAGCACGCCGGCGACCTCGCGGCGATCCTGTCCTCCCTCCAGGAGGGCGAGGTCCTCTTCCTCGACGAGATCCACCGCATGTCGCGGCCCGCCGAGGAGATGCTCTACATGGCGATGGAGGACTTCCGCGTCGACGTCATCGTCGGCAAGGGCCCCGGCGCCACCGCGATCCCGCTCGAACTGCCGCCGTTCACCCTGGTCGGCGCCACCACGCGCGCGGGCCTGCTGCCGCCCCCGCTGCGCGACCGCTTCGGCTTCACCGCGCACATGGAGTTCTACGAGCCGGCCGAGCTGGAGCGCGTCATCCACCGCTCCGCCCATCTCCTGGACGTCGAGATCGACACCGCGGGCGCCGCGGAGATCGCCGGCCGCTCCCGGGGCACGCCCCGCATCGCCAACCGCCTGCTGCGCCGCGTCCGCGACTACGCGCAGGTCAAGGCCGACGGGATCGTCACCAGGGACATCGCGGCGGCGGCCCTCGCGGTCTACGAGGTCGACGCCCGCGGCCTGGACCGGCTCGACCGGGGCGTCCTGGAGGCGCTGCTCAAGCTCTTCGGGGGCGGCCCCGTCGGCCTGTCCACCCTGGCGGTCGCCGTGGGGGAGGAGCGCGAGACCGTCGAGGAGGTCGCCGAGCCCTTCCTGGTGCGCGAGGGACTGCTGGCCCGCACCCCCCGCGGCCGGGTCGCGACCCCGGCCGCGTGGGCGCATCTCGGACTCACCCCGCCCCGCCAGGCACCGGGGGGAACCGGACAACAGGACCTGTTCGGGACGTGACGGCGCGGGACTCTCCCGGCCCAGGAACCCCGGTGTCATGCTGAGCGTTGTTCCCTGAGTGCGGACTCGCTTAGACTCCGCCGATGCCGCCCTTGCAGGACGGCGCCGACCACCCCCATCCACCAGGCCGCCCTCCGCGCGGTCGTGCGAAGGAAACTCCGTCCCGTGAATACCTTGACCCTCCTCCCGTTCATCGTGCTCATCGGGGCCATGTTCCTGATGACCCGCTCGGCCAAGCGCAAGCAGCAGGCGGCCGCGCAGATGCGCAACGAGATGCAGCCCGGCACCGGCGTCCGCACGATCGGGGGCATGTACGCGACGGTGAAGGAGGTCGGTGAGGAGACGGTCCTCCTCGACGCCGCCCCCGGCGTCCACCTGATCTTCGCGAAGAACTCGATCGGCGCCGTGCTGTCCGACGACGAGTACAACCGCATCGTGCACGGCATCGACCCCGACCTGAAGGACGACGACGCCGCGGTCGTGCCGGACGACGCCTCCTCCCTCACCGGGACCGACGAGCCCGCCGACGCCGCCGACGACAAGATCGTCGACCTCGGCAAGAAGGACGCGGACGCGCAGGACACCCCGGCCGGCGAGCCCACCGGGACCGACGCGGCCGAGCCGAAGAAGACCGACGGCGAGTCCGACGCGAAGTAGGCACGACCCGGGAGCGCGGCGCGGTTCGCTCGCGCCCGGCGTTCCCCCGGGACGTGCGGTTCCGCACGGAATCCCGACACCATGTCATGGCCGCCCCGGCGCTCACCCGGCGCCGGGTGGCCCGAGAGGGAGTACGAGAAGGTGGCAGCACCGAAGAAGGGCCGGAGCGCGAGCGCCCAGAGCAGGCCGGGGCGCTCGCTGGCCCTCATCCTGATCGCCATCGTGGCGCTCACCGGGGGGATGTTCCTCTCCGGGCATTCCACCCCGCGTCTCGGCATCGACCTCGCCGGCGGCACGAGCATCACGCTCGAGGCGAAGAACGAGCCCGGCCAGCCCAACGCGATCAACAAGACCAACATGGACACCGCGGTCGACATCATGAACCGCCGCGTCAACGGTCTTGGCGTCTCCGAGGCGGAGGTGCAGACGCAGGGGCGACAGAACATCATCGTCAACATCCCCAAGGGCACGAACTCCAAGCAGGCCCGGGAGCAGGTCGGCACCACCGCCAAGCTGTACTTCCGCCCGGTCCTGGTGACCGAGGTCTCCGGCGGCGACGCGACGGCCAGCCCCTCGCCCAGCGGCAGCGCCTCCAAGGCGCCCACGGACAAGGCGAGCGACAAGGCCACGGACAAGTCCTCGGACAAGGCGACCCCGTCCGGCTCGGCGACTCCCTCGGCCTCCGTCACCTCGCAGGGCCGCGCGGTCACCGACGCCCTGAAGGCCACCGCCACCCCGTCGGCGAGCGCCTCGGCCAAGGCCTCGGCCTCCGCCTCCCCCTCGGCGAGCGCCGACCCGGCGACGGCCAAGCTCCAGGCCCAGTACGCCGCGCTCGACTGCACGAAGCCGGCTCAGCGTGCCAAGGCGGGCGCCGGCGCCAAGCCCTCCGACCCCACCATCGCCTGCGGCCAGAACTCGGGCGGTCAGTGGCAGAAGTACGTGCTCGGCCCGGCCGAGGTGTCCGGCACGGACGTCAAGAAGGCCGCCGCCGTCTACGACACGCAGAGCGGTGCCGGCTGGAAGGTCACCATGGACTTCACGTCCGGTGGCTCGAAGAAGTTCGCCGACATCACCGGCAAGCTGGCGCAGAACCAGTCCCCGCAGAACCAGTTCGCCATCGTCCTGGACAATGACGTCGTCTCCGACCCCTCCGTCAGCCAGGCGCTGACCGGCGGCAGCGCGGAGATCTCCGGCAGCTTCGACCAGACCGAGGCGCAGGACCTGGCGAACATGCTGAAGTACGGCGCCCTGCCGCTCACCTTCAAGGAGGCGAGCGTCACCACGGTGACCGCCGCCCTCGGTGGCGAGCAGCTGCACGCCGGTCTGATCGCCGGTGCCATCGGTCTGGGCCTGGTCGTCATCTACCTGGTGGTCTACTACCGCGGCCTGTCGCTCATCGCCATCGCCTCGCTGCTGGTCTCGGCCGTCCTGACCTACGTGATCATGTCCTTGCTCGGCCCGGCCATCGGCTTCGCGCTGAACCTGCCGGCCGTCTGCGGTGCCATCGTCGCGATCGGTATCACCGCGGACTCGTTCATCGTGTTCTTCGAACGCATCCGGGACGAGATCCGCGAGGGCCGTTCGCTGCGCCCGGCCGTCGAGCGTGCCTGGCCGCGTGCCCGGCGCACCATCCTGGTCTCCGACTTCGTGTCGTTCCTCGCCGCCGCGGTGCTCTTCATCGTCACCGTGGGCAAGGTCCAGGGCTTCGCGTTCACGCTCGGTCTGACCACGCTGCTCGACGTCGTCGTGGTCTTCCTCTTCACCAAGCCGCTGATGACGATCCTCGCCCGCAAGAAGTTCTTCGCAAGCGGTCACAGGTGGTCGGGCCTCGACCCCAAGCGACTGGGAGCCCAGCCTCCGCTGCGCCGCACCCGTCGCGCGTCCGCCCCCGTCGACACGAAGGAGGCGTGAGATGTCGAAACTCGGCACCCTCGGCGCCCGGCTCCACCGCGGCGAGATCGGCTACGACTTCGTCGGCAAGCGCATGATCTGGTACGGCGTCTCGATCCTGATCACCATCACGGCCATCCTCGGCCTGACGGTGCGCGGCCTGAACATGGGCATCGAGTTCCAGGGCGGCGCCGTCTTCACCACCGAGCGGACCAGCGTCTCGGTGTCCCAGGCCGAGACGTACGCGGAAGAGGCCTCCGGCCACGACGCGATCGTCCAGAAGCTCGGCAACGGCGGACTACGCATCCAGATCGCCGGGATCGACACCGGCAAGTCCGACCAGATCAAGGACGAGCTGGCCAAGGACCTGAAGGTCGACTCCGAGTCGATCAACGCCGACCTGGTCGGCCCCAGCTGGGGTGACCAGATCGCCAACAAGGCCTGGCAGGGCCTGGCGATCTTCATGGTCCTGGTGGTGATCTACCTGGCGATCGCCTTCGAGTGGCGCATGGCCCTAGCGGCCCTCGTCGCCCTGATCCACGACATCACCATCACGGTCGGCATCTACGCCCTGGTCGGCTTCGAGGTCACCCCGGGCACCGTGATCGGTCTGCTCACGATCCTCGGTTACTCGCTCTACGACACGGTCGTGGTGTTCGACAGCCTCAAGGAACAGACGAAGGACCTCACCAAGCAGACCCGCTGGACCTACAGCGAGGTCGCCGACCGCTCGATCAACAGCACGCTGGTCCGCTCGATCAACACGACGGTCGTCGCGCTGCTGCCCGTCGCGGCCCTGCTGTTCATCGGCGGCGGTGTCCTCGGGGCCGGCATGCTCAACGACATCTCGCTGTCGCTGTTCGTGGGCCTGGCGGCCGGCGCGTACTCCTCGATCTTCATCGCCACGCCGCTCGTCGCCGACCTCAAGGAGCGCGAGCCGCAGATGAAGGCACTCAAGAAGCGGGTCCTCGCCAAGCGGGCGCAGGCCGCCGCGCGGGGCGAGTCGCTGGACGCCCCCGTGGCCGCCGAGCAGTACGACGACGAGGACGACGAGCCGCAGGACGCCGCTCCCGCGGTCGTCGGCCCGCGCAACCAGCCCGCGTCCCGCAACCGCGGCGGCCGCGGCCGGCCGTCGGGCAAGCGCCGATGACCGGCATCCAGGAGCTGCTGCTCAGCCGCATCCGCGACGTCGCGGACCACCCGGAGCCGGGGGTGATGTTCAAGGACATCACGCCGCTGCTCGCGGACCCGGCGGCGTTCACCGCGCTGACGGACGCCCTGGCCGAGATCACGGTGCGCAACGGCGCCACGAAGATCGTCGGCCTGGAGGCCCGCGGCTTCATCCTGGGCGCTCCGGCGGCCGTCCGCGCGGGCGTCGGCTTCATCCCCGTACGCAAGGCCGGCAAGCTCCCCGGAGCGACCCTCAGCCAGACGTACGACCTGGAGTACGGCTCCGCCGAGATCGAGGTGCACGCCGAGGACCTGGCCACGGGCGACCGCGTGATGGTCGTCGACGACGTCCTCGCCACCGGCGGCACCGCCGAGGCCTCGCTCCAGCTCATCCGCAGGGCGGGCGCCGAGGTCGCGGGCGTCGCGGTCCTGATGGAGCTCGGGTTCCTGGGCGGCCGTGCCCGTCTGGAGCCGGCCCTCCGGGGCGCGCCGCTGGAGGCACTGCTCCAGGTCTGAGCCGCTCCCCGCGGACGCCTACGGCGCCCGCGCGGCAGCCTTGGACACCCGTTCGACACCGCCGAGGCGGGCCCGGAGGAATCCGGTGCCCGCCTCCGGTGTTTCCGCTGTACGAGGCCGTCCCACCGGCCGAAGGCGAGTTCGAAGCCCGGGATCGCTACCATGGGTTCTCCGGAGCCTGACCGGGGGACCCGGAAAGCGCACGAGGAGCCCTCTTGCCAGACGAGGCCCAGCCACTCGCCCCCAGTGCTGACCGCCAGCGGGGAACCGAAGCCGCCCAGCCCGTGCCCAGCGCGGGCCCCGCGGCCGAGCCCGCCAAGAGCGCCGCGCACGGGCCGGTCGAGCACGCCCAGGCGGCGCCCGAGGAGCGGGCGGCCGAGCAGCCGCGTCCCAAGCCGGCCCCGTCCGAGGGCGAGCGCGCCCCGCACACCCCGGTGGTCCGTCCCGCGGCCGCCCAGCCCGCCCGCACCGGCGGCGGCTCCTCCAACCGCGTACGCGCCCGTCTCGCCCGCCTCGGCGTCCAGCGCTCCAACCCGTACAACCCGGTCCTGGAGCCCCTGCTGCGGATAGTGCGCAGCAACGACCCGAAGATCGAGACGTCCACGCTCCGCCAGATCGAGCGCGCCTACCAGGTCGCCGAGCGCTGGCACCGCGGCCAGAAGCGCAAGAGCGGCGACCCGTACATCACGCACCCGCTGGCCGTCACCACCATCCTCGCCGAGCTCGGCATGGACCCGGCGACCCTGATGGCCGGGCTGCTGCACGACACCGTCGAGGACACCGAGTACGGCCTCGACACCCTGCGCCGCGACTTCGGCGACCAGGTCGCCCTGCTGGTCGACGGCGTCACCAAGCTCGACAAGGTCAAGTTCGGCGAGGCCGCGCAGGCCGAGACCGTGCGCAAGATGGTCGTCGCCATGGCCAAGGACCCCCGCGTCCTGGTCATCAAGCTCGCCGACCGCCTGCACAACATGCGCACCATGCGCTATCTCAAGCGCGAGAAGCAGGAGAAGAAGGCGCGCGAGACGCTGGAGATCTACGCGCCGCTGGCCCACCGGCTGGGCATGAACACCATCAAGTGGGAACTGGAGGACCTCGCCTTCGCGATCCTCTATCCCAAGATGTACGACGAGATCGTCCGCCTGGTCGCCGAGCGCGCCCCCAAGCGCGACGAGTACCTCGCCATAGTGACCGACGAGGTCCAGTCCGACCTGCGCGCGGCCCGCATCAAGGCGACCGTCACCGGCCGCCCGAAGCACTACTACAGCGTCTACCAGAAGATGATCGTCCGCGGCCGTGACTTCGCGGAGATCTACGACCTGGTGGGCATCCGCGTCCTCGTGGACACCGTCCGCGACTGCTACGCGGCTCTCGGCACGGTGCACGCGCGCTGGAACCCGGTCCCCGGCCGGTTCAAGGACTACATCGCGATGCCCAAGTTCAACATGTACCAGTCGCTGCACACGACGGTCATCGGGCCCAACGGCAAGCCGGTCGAGCTGCAGATCCGCACGTTCGACATGCACCGCCGGGCCGAGTACGGCATCGCCGCGCACTGGAAGTACAAGCAGGAGGCCGTCGCCGGCACCTCCAAGGTCCGCTCGGACCAGCCGAGGAGCACCGGCAAGGACGACCACCTCAACGACATGGCGTGGCTGCGCCAGCTGCTCGACTGGCAGAAGGAGACCGAGGACCCGGGCGAGTTCCTGGAGTCCCTGCGCTTCGACCTCTCGCGCAACGAGGTCTTCGTGTTCACGCCGAAGGGCGACGTGATAGCGCTCCCGGCGGGCGCCACCCCGGTCGACTTCTCCTACGCCGTGCACACCGAGGTCGGGCACCGGACCATAGGGGCCCGCGTCAACGGCCGCCTCGTCCCGCTCGAATCGACCCTCGACAACGGCGACCTGGTGGAGGTCTTCACCTCCAAGGCCGCCGGGGCCGGACCCTCCCGGGACTGGCTCGGCTTCGTCAAGTCGCCGCGGGCCCGCAACAAGATCCGGGCCTGGTTCTCCAAGGAGCGCCGCGACGAGGCGATCGAGCAGGGCAAGGACGCCATCGCGCGGGCCATGCGCAAGCAGAACCTGCCGATCCAGCGCATCCTGACCGGTGACTCCCTGGTCACCCTCGCGCACGAGATGCGCTACCCCGACATCTCGTCGCTGTACGCGGCGATCGGTGAGGGGCACGTCGCGGCGCAGAGCGTCGTCCAGAAGCTGGTGCAGGCGCTCGGCGGCGAGGAGGCGGCCACCGAGGAGATCGACGAGAGCGTCCCGCCGGCCCGCGGCCGGGGCCGCAAGCGGCGGTCGAACGCCGACCCCGGTGTCGTCGTCAAGGGCGTCGACGACGTCTGGGTCAAGCTCGCCCGCTGCTGCACCCCCGTGCCCGGCGACCCGATCATCGGCTTCGTCACCCGCGGCAGCGGCGTCTCGGTGCACCGCAGCGACTGCGTCAACGTGGACTCGCTGTCCCGGGAACCGGAGCGGATCCTGGAGGTCGAGTGGGCGCCCACCCAGTCCTCGGTCTTCCTGGTCGCCATACAGGTCGAGGCCCTGGACCGCTCCCGGCTCCTGTCGGACGTCACGCGCGTCCTGTCGGACCAGCACGTCAACATCCTGTCCGCGGCCGTGCAGACCTCCCGCGACCGGGTCGCCACCTCCCGCTTCACCTTCGAGATGGGCGACCCCAAGCACCTCGGCCACGTCCTGAAGGCCGTACGCGGCGTGGAGGGCGTGTACGACGTGTACCGGGTGACGTCGGCGCGCAGGCCCTGACCGCACGACGGGGGACGAGATGGACAACGTCGGCTTAGTGGCCGACCGCTACCGTCCGGTGGGACTGCTCGGGCGGGGCGGCATGGGTGTGGTGTACGAGGCGGTCGACGAGGTGCTCGGCCGCCGCGTCGCCGTGAAGATGCTCACCGCTGTCGAGGGACTGGCCGCCGACAACGAGGCGCTGGAGCGCTTCATGCGCGAGGCCCGCGCGCTCGCCAGGATCGACCACCCCTCGGTCGTCACGCTCTACGACACGGGTGTGCAGGACGGCACGCCGTACCTGGTCATGCAGGTGCTCGACGGCGTGAGCCTCGCCGACCTGGTGGCGGAGGCGGGACCGCTGCCGCCGGCCGCGGTCGCCTCCGTGGCCCTCGGCGTCGCGGACGCCCTCGCCGCCGCGCACGAGGCCGGGGTGCTGCACCGGGACGTCAAGCCCTCGAACGTCGGGATCGACCGGGCGGGGCGGGTCGTCCTCCAGGACTTCGGGCTCGCCCGTCTCGCCGGCGAGGCGGTGATCACCCGGACCGGTGTGCTGATGGGCACACCCCAGTTCATCGCGCCCGAGGCGATCCGCGGGGTGCTGCCGGAACCCGCCGCCGACCTGTACGGGCTGGGCGCGTGCGCGTACCTGATGATCACGGGCGAGCTGCCGTTCGGCGAGACCGTGGACGTCGGAGCCATCGTGGAGAAGGCCCTCGGCGACGGCATCCCGCGGCTGGTGGGCCGGAAACCGGCCTACCCGGACGCGCTGACCCGGCTCGTCGACCGCCTCTGCAGGCAGGACCCGGCGGACCGGCCGCAGCACGTCGGGGAGGTCGCGCGAGAACTGCGCGGCCTCGCGGACGGAGGCACCGCGATGCTGGCCGCGCTGGTGGCCGGGCACATCCGCGAGGAGGCGCTTGAGGGCGTCGCCGGGACGGCCGGCGTACACGGGGCGCCCCCGTCCGAGGGCTCGGGCGCCCCCGGCGACGGAGGGCCGTTCCGGCCGTCGGTCGAGGCGCCCGAGTACGACTGGGACCGGGCGGGGCGGGTGGGGGGCGGCGCCGCGTCGGTACCTCCGGAGGGCGACGAGGAGGAGGTCCTGCCGCAGGCGTCGTTCCGCAGGGCCCGCGTGCTGGCGCCGCCCACCCTCAGCGACGCCACCCGCCGGCTCGTGCTCAGCAGCATGACCCCGCAGAACGCGCTGTCCCGGCAGCGCGAGGCGGTCAACCTGGTGCTGCGCGGTGAACTCCGCGAAGCCGCCCAGATGTTGTCGGTGATCGTGCCGGTGTGCCTGTCGTCGCTGGGCCCCGACCACCTCACCACTCTGACCAGCCAGTACTGGCAGGCCGTGTGCCTGGCCAGGCTGGACGCCGGGGACCAGGCACTGGACCTGTTCTCGCGCGTGAACACACGTGTCGGCCGACGAACGGACGGGATCGATGACTGACTTCGTCGCGGGGATCGCGGGGATCGCGGAGTTCCCGGCGGCCGGGGGAGCCGAGCCGGCGCCGGACGCCGGGGGAGCACCCGGCGCCGAGGACGAACTCCGTTCCCTGCTGCGCTGGTTGCAGGCGGACGAGACGCTCGAGGTACGGGCCCGGGTGACCGGCGGGCCGACTCCCGCGCACCACATGGGAACCGGCTTCGACGTGCTTCAACTCGCCCTCGGCAGCGGGCTGTCCACCGCGTCCCTGGTCGTCTCCGTCCTGCAGTGGCAGACCTCGCGGCGCCGGGCGCCGTCCGTCACCCTGCGCCGCGGCGAGGTCGAGGTCCTGCTCACCGCGGAGGCGGCGCGCGACGAGGAGACGCTGCGCAGGATCGTCGCGGTCCTTGACCGGGAGGAAGCCGAGAGTGACCTCGACGCTTCCTGACCCGGCCCGCTCCCGGGCCGTCCTCATAGGGACCGCCTCCTACCGGCACCTGCCGCAACTGCCCGCCGTCGAGGCCAACGTGGTCGACCTCGCCGCGGAGTTGTGCGACGCCACGGTCTGGGGGCTCCCGGTCCAGCACTGCACGGTCGTCACCGATCCGCAGAGCCCCCTCGCCATGCTCGACCCGGTGCACCAGGCGGGCGACGAGGCCACCGACACCCTGATCGTGTACTACGCCGGGCACGGCATGCGCGACTCCGAGTCCGCGGACCTGTACCTCGCGCTCGGCGACTCCCGCGACCACCTCGGCTACACGGCCGTCGCCTACCAGCACCTGCGGTCCGCCCTGCGCGCCTCCCGCGCCCGCCGCAAGGTCGTCGTCCTCGACTGCTGCTTCAGCGGCCGCGCCGCCCGCACCCTCGTGGGCGGGGACGTGCTCGCCGCCCAGGCCGCCGTCGACGGCGCCTTCGTGCTCACCGCCTCGCCCCGCGACCGGCTGGCCCTCGCGCCCGACGGCGAGCGCTACACCGCGTTCACCGGCGAACTCCTCACCGTCCTGCGCGGCGGCGTCCAGGACGGCCCCGAACTCATCGACCTGGACACCCTCTACCGCGTCCTGGAGGAACGCCTGCGCGCCAAGAACCGCCCGCTGCCGCAGCGTTCGCAGGAGAACGGCGTGGGACGGCTGCCCTTCGCCCGCAACAAGGCCCGGGCCGGCCGGCGCACTCCCGCGGGACCGGTCCTCGCCGCCGACGTACGCGCCGCGATGGTCGCCACCGGCCTCGCCGTGGCCCGGGCGCTGCGGGCCGCCGGCAACTCCCGGGACGCCCTGCCCGTGCTGCGGCTCGCCCTCCAGGAACAGACGACGCACGGACAGGGCGACCTGCTCGCCGTGCAGCTGGAACTCTCCGAACTGCTCGCCGAGTCCGGCCAGGTCGGCGAGGCCGTGGAAGTCCTCGAACTCGCCTTCCAGCAGGTCCACAAGCTGTACGGGCCGGAGGCGATCCTCGTGTGCCGCCGGCTCGCCGACCTCCTCCAGGAGTCCGGGAACCACATCCAGGCCTGCGAAGTCCTCAAGCACGCCCTGCACATCGCCGAACAGGGCGGACCGCGCACCTCCTCCTGAACGCGGTGCGGCCCGGCGGTGGGGGGAACCACCGCCGGGCCGCACCGGAGGAAAGCCGCCCGCGGGCGGCGGGCGGGTGTCAGCCGCCGAACTCCTGCAGACCCTTCAGGGCCTGGTCCAGCAGTGCCTGACGGCCGTCGAGCTCCTTCTGGAGCTTGTCGGCCCTGGCGTTGTTGCCCGCCGAGCGGGCGGTCTCGATCTGGCCGCGGAGCTTGTCCACGGCGGCCTGCAGCTGACCGGTCAGACCCTCCGCACGCGCGCGTGCCTCGGGGTTGGTCCGGCGCCACTCGGCCTCCTCGGACTCCTGCAGAGCCCGCTCCACCGCGTGCATCCGGCCCTCGACCTTCGGCCGGGCGTCGCGCGGCACGTGGCCGATGGCCTCCCAGCGCTCGTTGAGCGCGCGGAAGGCGGCCCGGGCGGCCTTGAGATCCTTCACCGGGACGAGCTTCTCGGCCTCCTCGGCCAGCTCCTCCTTGAGCTTCAGGTTCTCCGACTGCTCGGCGTCCCGCTCGGCGAAGACCGAGCTGCGCGCCGCGAAGAAGACGTCCTGGGCGCCGCGGAAGCGGTTCCACAGATCGTCCTCGTGCTCACGCTGGGCGCGGCCCGCGGCCTTCCAGTCCGCCATCAGCTCGCGATAGCGGGCCGCCGTCGGACCCCAGTCCGTCGAACCGGACAGCGCCTCGGCCTCGGCGACCAACTTCTCCTTGGTCTTGCGGGCCTCCTCGCGCTGCGCGTCCAGCGACGCGAAGTGCGCCTTGCGCCGCTTGGAGAACGCCGAGCGCGCGTGCGAGAAGCGGTGCCACAGCTCGTCGTCCGACTTGCGGTCGAGCCGCGGCAGCCCCTTCCAGGTGTCCACCAGCGAGCGCAGCCGCTCACCGGCCGCCCGCCACTGGTCGCTCTGCGCCAGCTCCTCCGCCTCGGTGACCAGGGCCTCCTTGGCGTGCCGCGCCTCGTCGGACTGCTTCGCCCGCTGCTCCTTGCGCTCCTGCCGGCGCGCGTCCACCGTCTCGACGAGCTTGTCCAGCCGCTTGCGCAGCGCGTCCAGATCACCGACCGCGTGATGGGCGTCGACCTGCTCGCGGATGTGCGCGATCGCGGCCTGGGCGTCCTTCGCGGACAGGTCGGTGGTCTTGACTCGCTTCTCGAGGAGGCCGATCTCCACAACCAGGCCCTCGTACTTGCGCTCGAAGTAGGCCAGCGCCTCGTCAGGGGAGCCGGCCTGCCAGGAACCGACGACCTGCTCGCCGTCGGCCGTACGCACGTACACGGTCCCCGTCTCGTCGACGCGGCCCCACGGGTCGCTGCTCACAGCGCCTCCTCCACATGATGCCTGCGGGAGGCTTCAGCGCCCCCGGGCATCGTCCACAGTTTCGTCACGGCCAACATAGGCGACCGGCGGGGCGGCTGTCCGCATCCCGCGCGACCGAAATTTCGCAGCTCGCGGTCAGGATTTCGTCACGGTCAGCTTGTTGATCACGACGGTCGCGTTGGGTGCGCCGTCGCCCTGTCCGGTGCTCTCACCGGCGGCGGCGATCTTCTTCAGGACCGTCATGCCGGACTTGGAGATCGTTCCGAACGGTGTGTAGGTGGGCGGCAGCTTGCTGTCCTGGTACACGAGGAAGAACTGGCTGCCGCCGGTGTGCTTCTGGCCGGTGTTGGCCATCGCGACGGTGCCCGCCGGGTAGATGCCGCCCTTGAGGCTCTTGTCCTTCAGGTTCTCGTCCGGGATGGTGTAGCCCGGACCGCCGCCGCCGGTGCCCTGCGGGTCGCCGCACTGCAGGACGTAGATGCCGTTCGTCACCAGGCGGTGGCACTTCGTGTGGTCGAAGAACCCCTTGCCGGCGAGGAAGCCGAACGAGTTCACCGTGTGCGGCGCCGCCGCCGTCTTGAGGTCGACGTCTATGTCACCGCACGTCGTCGCCAGCTTCATCGTGTAGCCGGCCGACTTGTCGACGGTGACCGCCGGCTCCTTCTTCCAGCTGAGCTTCTTCACCTTGCCCGCGGCGGGCTTCTCGCACGGGTCCGGCGCCTTGCTCGGCGTCGAGGGGCTCGGCGTCACCTCCGCGCCCGCGTTGGCCTTCTTGCCGTCGTCGTCCTTGAAGACCCCGGTCGCGTACGACACGACACTGCCCACGACGACCACGCCGAGGACCGACGCGATCACCGCGTTGCGTGCGTGGGTCTTGCGCCGCGCGGCCGTACGCCGCTGCTGCTGCCGCAAGAACTTCTCCCGGGCGAGCTGACGCCGCCGCTGCTCCTGGCTGACCACCGGGTTTTCTCCTCGTGCGTCTCGTTCGTCAAGTGGGACGCGTGCGTCTTGTGAGCCGACCGCCTGCGTGTGCCCCGTACCGTATATGGGTTCGCTGAGGAAACGGCAGCGCCGGTAGGCTCTGATCCGCAGCCACCCGCCCCGTACGACGCCGTATGACCTCGTACGACACAAACGAAGGACGATCGTGCTCATTGCCGGGTTCCCCGCCGGGGCCTGGGGGACCAACTGTTATCTGGTCGCCCCCGCCGCGGGTGAGGAGTGCGTGATCATCGACCCGGGCCATCAGGCCGCCCAGGGAGTCGAGGACGCGCTCGCCAAGCATCGGCTCAAGCCCGTCGCGGTCATCCTCACCCACGGCCACATCGACCATGTCGCCTCGGTCGTGCCGGTGTGCGGAGCGCACGACGTACCGGCGTGGATCCACCCCCGGGACCGCTACATGATGAACGACCCGGAGAAGGGCATCGGCCGGTCCATCGGGATGCCGCTCATGGGGGAGATCACCGTGGGCGAGCCGGACGACGTCAGGGAACTCACCGACGGCGCCGAGCTTAAGCTCGCCGGCCTCGACTTCTCCGTCGCGCACGCGCCCGGCCATACGAAGGGGTCGGTGGCCTTCCGGATGCCCGAGAGCGCGGACGTCCCGTCCGTGTTCTTCTCCGGGGATCTGCTGTTCGCCGGCTCCATCGGACGCACCGACCTGCCCGGCGGCGACATGGACGACATGCTCGCCTCGCTGGGCCGCGTGTGCCTGCCGCTAGACGACTCGACCGTGGTGCTGTCCGGCCACGGCCCCCAGACGACCATCGGCCAGGAGCGCGCCACCAACCCGTATCTGCGGCAGGTGGCCGCCGGCGGCCAGGGAGCATCCGAGGCTCCCCGACGAGGAATGTGACGAGACCTTCCGTGAGCACCTTCAAGGCCCCCAAGGGCACGTACGACCTGATCCCGCCGGACAGCTCCAAGTACCTCGCCGTGCGCGAGGCCATCGCCGCCCCCCTGCGCACCTCCGGCTACGGCTACATCGAGACGCCCGGCTTCGAGAGCGTCGAACTGTTCGCGCGCGGTGTCGGTGAGTCCACCGACATCGTGACCAAGGAGATGTACGCCTTCGAGACCAAGGGCGGCGACCGGCTGGCGCTGCGCCCGGAGGGCACCGCCTCCGTGCTGCGCGCCGCGCTGGAGGCCAACCTCCACAAGGCGGGCAACCTCCCCGTCAAGCTCTGGTACTCGGGCTCGTACTACCGTTACGAGCGCCCCCAGAAGGGCCGTTACCGCCACTTCTCGCAGGTCGGCGCCGAGGCGATCGGAGCCGAGGACCCGGCGCTCGACGCCGAACTGATCATCCTGGCCGACCAGGCGTACCGCTCGCTGGGCCTGCGCCGGTTCCGGATCCTGCTGAACTCCCTGGGCGACAAGGAGTGCCGCCCCGTCTACCGGGCCGCGCTCCAGGACTTCCTGCGCGGGCTCGACCTCGACGAGGAGACGCTCCGCCGCGCGGACATCAACCCGCTGCGGGTCCTCGACGACAAGCGCGACGACGTCCAGAAGCAGCTGGTGGGCGCGCCGCTGCTGCGCGACTACCTGTGCGACGCCTGCAAGGCGTACCACGAGGAGGTGCGCGAGCTGATCACGGCGGCGGGTGTCTCCTTCGAGGACGACCCGAAGCTGGTGCGCGGCCTCGACTACTACACGCGCACCACCTTCGAGTTCGTCCACGACGGACTCGGCTCGCAGTCCGCGGTCGGCGGCGGCGGACGCTACGACGGGCTGTCCGAGATGATCGGCGGGCCCGCGCTGCCCTCCGTCGGCTGGGCCCTCGGCGTCGACCGCACCGTCCTCGCCCTGGAGGCGGAGGGCGTCTCGCTCGAACTCCCCTCGCCCACCAGCGTGTTCGCGGTCCCGCTCGGCGACGAGGCCCGCCGGTTCCTCTTCGCCAAGGTCAACGAACTGCGCAAGGTCGGCATCGCCGCGGACTTCTCGTACGGCGGCAAGGGCCTCAAGGGCGCGATGAAGAACGCCAACCGCAGCGGCGCGCGCTACACCATCGTCGCCGGTGAGCGGGACCTCGCCGAGGGCGTCGTCCAGCTCAAGGACATGGAGTCCGGCGAGCAGACGCCCGTGGGGGTCAACGAGATCGTGGCGGAACTGGAATCCCGCCTGGGCTGACGGCGGCGGGGCGGGGGCTCGCCCCCCCCCCGCCGGCCC
>NZ_JBSGZN010000034.1:0-22420 GCF_053611025.1 Streptomyces sp. NPDC054842 | reverse complement strand
GGGGGTTAAACGACAGCGGGGCGAACCTGGATCCCCGCGGGGGCTGAGGGCGGGGGGCGGGTGCCCCGCCGCACGGGGGCGGACCCGGCCGTCTCCGACCGGGGGCAGTGCGGACCTCAGTCCAGCAGTCCCCAGCGCATCGCGCACGTCACCGCGGCCGTCCGGTCGTCGACCCCCAACTTGCCGAAGGCCCGCAGCAGATGGGTCTTCACGGTCGACTCGCCGATGAACAGGCGCCGGCCGATCTCGGCGTTCGTGCACCCCTCGGCGACCAGGGCGAGCACCGCGGTCTCCCGCTCGGACAGCCGCGGCCGCTCCGGTCTGGAGCGCAGCCGGTCCACCAGCCGGGCGGCCACGGACGGGGCCAGTACGGTCTCGCCCCGCGCGGCGGCCCGCACCGCCGCCGCCAGCTCACCGCGCGGCAGATCCTTCAGCAGATAGCCCGCCGCGCCCGCCTCCACCGCCCGCAGGATGTCGCCGTCCGTCTCGTACGTGGTGAGCACGATCACCCGGCACGGCAGCCCCGCCCGGGTCATCCGCGCGATCGACTCGACGCCCCCGCCGCCCGGCATCCGCAGGTCCATCAGGACGATGTCGGGCAGGAGTTCGGCGGCCAGCGCCTCCGCCCGCGGCCCGCTCGACGCGTCCCCGACCACGTCGAGACCGGGCTCGGCGCCGAGCATCGCGCGCAGCCCCTCGCGTACGACGGGATGGTCGTCGGCCAGCACGATCCGGATCACAGGGCGCTCCTCCCGGGCGGTACCGGAAGCCGGACGGTCACCAGGGTCCCCTCGTCGGGCGCGCTGCTCACCCGGGCCGTGCCGCCCGCCTCCGCGGCCCGCGCGCGCAGCCCGGCCAGACCGTGGCCGTCCGCCGGTGCCGCCGGGTCGAAACCGCGCCCGTCGTCCCGTACCGAGACGGTGACCGCCTTGTCGGCGTACGCCAGCGTGAGGCCGACGACGGCCGAAGTCCCGGCGTGCTTACGGGCGTTGGTGAGCGCCTCCTGACAGGAGCGCAGGGCGACCACCTCGGTCCCGGCGGGCAGCGCGCGCACGGCACCCGTCACATCGAGGGCGGCGTCATGGCGTGCGGCGAGCCGGCGCAGCGCGTCGGGCAGCGAGGCGCCGTCGAGGTCTGCGGGCCCTGACCCGGCCACCAGGGCCCGCGCCTCGGCGAGGTTCTGCCGTGCCGTCCGCTCCATGAGCGCCAGATGGCGGCGCGCCTCGGCGGGATCGCCGTCGATTTCCGCCTCGACGGCCTGGACGAGCATCAGCAGGCTGGTGAAGCCCTGGGCGAGGGTGTCGTGGATCTCCCGGGAGAACCGCTCCCGCTCGGCCAGCGCGCCGTGGGCGGCCGAGAGCCGGGAGATCTCGTGGCGGCCCGCGTCCAATTCCGCGATGAGCGCGGCGCGTTCGTGGCTCTGCTCGACGACCCGCGCGGTCCAGCCGCCGACGGCCGCCGAGAAGACGAGGGTCACCACGCCGAACACCAGGTTGTAGAAGGCGTCCTCGCCGCCCGGCCGCCAGAGCAGGAGCCACCCGGCCACCGGCGCGAGATTGAGGACGGTCACGGCCGGCAGCGCCCGGCGCGGGCTCAGCGCCATGAAGCACTGGGGGACGAGCGCGAACGTCATCAGACGGGTCTCGCCGACAAGGATCCCCGACGGCAGGAACAGCGCCATGGCCCCGGCCAGGTACCGCAGCGCCCGGCGTTCGTCGGGCGGGTCACCGCCGAACACCGGCCGCCCCACCACCACGTACCAGGGGACCAGCAGGGCGAGCAGGGCGGCCGAGGCGAACCGGTAGGGCGGCCCCGGCCGCGCCGTACCGAGCACGAAGACCAGCGTGGCCAGCCACACGATCGCGAAGTACGAGTCCCAAAGCCGGAACGAACGGTCCCAGGCATACGCACCGCGCGCGCCGCCCGGGCCCGTCATCCCTCGCGCCGGTTCTTCCACCGGAAGGTCAGCAGACACAGCAGCAATCCTCCGGCGCACCACGCCCCGAGCACCAGGGCCACGCGGCCGTACTCCCAGTCACCCGCCTGCTCCAGGACGCGCGCCGAGTCGGGCAGGAAGACCCCGCGCAGACCCTGGCACATCCACTTCAGCGGGAACAGGGCGGCGAAGGCCAGCATCCAGTCCGGCACGGTGCCGACCGGGACGTACACCCCGGAGACGAACTGGAGCACCAGGAACGGGAGCACGATCACCGAGGTCGCGCTCCTGCCGGACGCCGGGAGCGAGCCGACCGCGACGCCGAGCAGGGAGCACGCCGTCAGGCCCAGGACGAAGATCCAGACGAGCGTGCACCAGCCGCCGATGCCGACGGGGGCGGCCGCGCCGAACAGCGTGACCCCGGTGAGGAGCAGGACCGCCGTCTCCAGGACACCGGTGACGAGAACCAGCCAGATCTTCCCCAGGAAGTACGCGGCGGGCGGCATCGGCGTCGCGCGCAGCCGGCGCAGCACCCCTTGGTCCCGCTCGACCGCGACGGAGACGCCGAGGGACTGGAAGCCGACGGACATGATGCCCGCGGCCGTCATGGCGGGCACGTACAGCTGGGCCGCCGTGACGCCGGCGCCGCGCACGTCGTCGCCGAAGACCGAGGCGAAGAGGAACAGCAGGACGACCGGGAAGGCGAGGGTGAAGACCACCTGGTCGCGCCGGCGGAAGAACTGCCGCAGTTCCAGGGCGCCGCGGGCGAGTCCGAGGCCCCAGGCGCCCGGAAGCCGCTGCGCGGAGCGGTTCCCGGCGTGGACCGCTTCCCCGGCCGTCGTGGTCATCGGGTGCCCTCCTGCCCGGTCAGCCGCAGATAGTGGTCCTCCAGGGTGGGACGGTTCACGCGCAGTCCCGGTACCTCCCCGCCGAACCGGCCCGCGAGTCGCGCCACCGCCCGCGTCGGCGCCTCGGTGTCCTCGCGGCACGGGGTGCCGTCGGCCTCCGTCCACTCGACGGTCGCCGCGGTGCCGTGACGCTCCCGCAGGGCGGACGGGGACCCCTCGGCGACCACCCGTCCCCGCACGACGACCGCGATCCGGTCCGCGAGCGTCTCCGCCTCCTGGAGGTGGTGCGTGGTCAGCAGGATCGTCGTGCCCCCGGCGGCCAGTTCCCGGACCGTCTCGCCGAAGCGGCGCCGGGCGGCGGGATCGAAACCGGTCGTGGGCTCGTCCAGCAGCAGCAGTTCCGGACCGCCCGTCACGCCCAGCGCCACGTCCAGCCGGCGCCGCCCGCCGCCGGAGAGCGCCTGGATCCGGGTGTCCGCCTCCTCCTGGAGACCGACCAGGGCGATGACCTCCTCCGGGTCTCGCGGATCGGGGTAATACCGTGCGAAATGCCGCACCGTCTCGCGCACCGTCAACTCCGCGGGCGCCGATTCGCCCTGCCGGACGACGCCGACCAGGGACCGCCACGCGCGCGTGCTCCTCGCCGGGTCCTCGCCCAGCACCAGGACGTGCCCCGCGTCGCGCACGCGGTCGCCCTGGAGGATCTCCACCGTGGTGCTCTTCCCGGCGCCGTTGGGCCCGAGCAGGCCGAACACCTCCCCGCGCCGGACGCCCAGGTCGATGCCGTCCACCGCCGTCACGTCCCCGTACCGCTTGCGCAGTCCCCGTACGTCCACCACGAGCCTGTCCGCGTCTGTCGTCATGCCGACCAGCGTCGGCGCGAACCGAACGCTCCGGGACGACCGTCCGTACCTCCTTATGTCCATCGAACGGTGGACACGCGGGCGCGTGCGGCACAATGACCGTGCCCGCAGAGCCCCCCACCCAGCAACGGATCGGCGTGATGAGCAAGACGACAGTCAAGGACGACGTCTCCCTCGACGACAAGCGCGTCGACGTCCCGCGGACGGTGGGCGGCAGCGCGGCCCTCGCCCTGCTGCTCGTGATCACCGGTGCGGCCGGTCTGCTCGCCGCCTGGGTCATCACGATCGACAAGTTCAAGCTGCTGGAGGACCCGGGCTTCGTACCGGGGTGCAGCCTCAACCCGGTCGTCTCCTGCGGCAACATCATGAAGAGCGACCAGGCCTCGGTCTTCGGGTTCCCCAACCCGATGCTCGGACTGGTCGCCTACGGCGTCGTCGTCTGCGTCGGCGTCAGCCTGCTCGCCAGGGCCACCTTCCCGCGCTGGTACTGGCTGACCTTCAACGCCGGCACCCTCTTCGGCGTCGGATTCTGCACCTGGCTCCAGTTCCAGTCCCTGTACCGGATCAACTCGCTGTGCCTGTGGTGCTGCCTGGCCTGGGCCGCCACGATCCTCATGTTCTGGTACGTGACCTCGTCCAACGTCCGCAACGGCTTCCTGCCCGCCCCGCGCTGGGTGAGGAGCTTCTTCGGCGAGTTCACCTGGGTGCTGCCCGTCCTGCACATCGGCATCATCGGCATGCTGATCCTGACCCGCTGGTGGGACTTCTGGACCAGCTGACCCCGGCGGACTCCCGGTCCACCGGGCCCGGAGGCGTTGTCAGTGGCGTGACATAGGGTTTCGTACGTGGAGCCCGACCTGTTCACCGCCGCAGCCGAAGAACGCCAGGAGAAGGACCCGTCCAGCAGCCCCCTGGCGGTCCGGATGCGCCCGCGCACCCTCGACGAGGTCGTGGGCCAGCAGCACCTGCTCAAGCCGGGCTCGCCCCTGCGCAGACTGGTCGGCGAGAGCGGCGGCGGCCCCGCCGGACCGTCCTCCGTGATCCTCTGGGGCCCGCCGGGCACCGGCAAGACCACCCTCGCCTACGTCGTCTCCAAGGCCACGAACAAGCGCTTCGTCGAGCTGTCCGCGATCACCGCGGGCGTCAAGGAGGTGCGCGCGGTCATCGAGGGCGCCCGCCGCGCCACCGGCGGCTTCGGCAAGGAGACCGTCCTCTTCCTCGACGAGATCCACCGCTTCAGCAAGGCCCAGCAGGACTCCCTCCTCCCGGCTGTCGAGAACCGCTGGGTCACCCTGATCGCCGCGACCACGGAGAACCCGTACTTCTCGGTGATCTCCCCCCTCCTGTCCCGCTCGCTCCTGCTGACCCTCGAACCGCTCACGGACGACGACCTGCGCGGACTGCTGCGCCGGGCCCTCACCGACGAGCGCGGCCTCAAGGAGTCCGTCACCCTCCCCGGGGACACCGAGGAGCACCTGCTGCGGATCGCCGGCGGCGACGCCCGCCGGGCCCTGACGGCGCTGGAGGCCGCCGCCGGGTCCGCGCTCGACAAGGGCGAGCCGGAGATCACCCTCCAGACCCTGGAGGAGACGGTCGACCGTGCCGCCGTCAAGTACGACCGCGACGGCGACCAGCACTACGACGTCGCCAGCGCCCTGATCAAGTCCATCCGCGGCTCGGACGTGGACGCCGCCCTGCACTACCTGGCGCGCATGATCGAGGCCGGCGAGGACCCCCGCTTCATCGCCCGCCGCCTGATGATCTCCGCCAGCGAGGACATCGGCCTCGCCGACCCGAACGCGCTGCCGATCGCGGTCGCCGCCGCCCAGGCCGTGGCCATGATCGGCTTCCCGGAGGCCGCGCTCACGCTCAGCCACGCCACCATCGCCCTCGCCCTGGCCCCCAAGTCGAACGCCGCGACCACCGCGATCGGCGCCGCCATGGAGGACGTCCGCAAGGGCCACGCCGGCCCCGTGCCCGCCCATCTGCGCGACGGGCACTACAAGGGCGCGGCCAAGCTCGGCCACGCGCAGGGCTACGTGTACCCGCACGACCTCCCCGAGGGCATCGCCGCCCAGCAGTACGCCCCGGAGGAGCTCAAGGACCGGGAGTACTACACACCGACCCGGCACGGCGCGGAGGCGCGCTACGCGGACGCGGTGGAGTGGACCAGGAAGCGCCTCGGTCGAGGGCGGTCCTGACCACCCTGTAGACTCCCTGAAGCGCTGCGTCCCGTGTCCGGCTCCGGTCGGCACCACCAGAACGGGACATCCAGCCGGAACCCGTGCGCCGCAAGGCGCGGGGGATCCAGGAGCGTCGCGCACCGTCGAAGGTGTCGCGGGCAGCCCACCACCCTCCCGGACCTCCGGGAACAGGTCGGTGGGCCACTCGCGTGCTGCACGTATGTGCCCAGACCAGGGAGCGGCTGCCCGGCAGGCCCGTCAAGGGCCCGCGGGGTTTCCCCGGCTGCGGATTGCGACCTCCCCTAACCCTGGTGAAGCCGTATTCACATCAGAAATATGAGGTGTTTGGTTCATGGCGAACCAGTCCCGCCCCAAGGTCAAGAAGTCGCGTGCCCTCGGCATCGCGCTGACCCCGAAGGCCGTCAAGTACTTCGAGGCCCGCCCCTACCCGCCGGGTGAGCACGGCCGCGGCCGCAAGCAGAACTCGGACTACAAGGTCCGTCTGCTCGAGAAGCAGCGTCTGCGCGCGCAGTACGACGTGTCCGAGCGCCAGCTCGTCCGCGCCTACGAGCGTGCCGCGAAGACCCAGGGCAAGACCGGTGAGGCCCTGGTCATCGAGCTCGAGCGCCGTCTCGACGCGCTGGTCCTGCGTTCGGGCATCGCCCGCACGATCTACCAGGCCCGCCAGATGGTCGTCCACGGCCACATCGAGGTCAACGGCCAGAAGGTCGACAAGCCGTCCTTCCGCGTCAAGCCGGACGACGTCGTCATGGTCCGTGAGCGCAGCCGCCAGAAGCCGCTGTTCGAGGTCGCGCGTGAGGGTGGCTTCGCCCCCGACGGCGAGACCCCGCGCTACCTCCAGGTGAACCTCCGCGCCCTGGCCTTCCGCCTGGACCGCGAGCCGAACCGCAAGGAGATCCCGGTGATCTGCGACGAGCAGCTCGTCGTCGAGTACTACGCCCGCTGATCCTTCGGCGGACGTGGCACCACCGCGTGTCAGCCCGCCGTCTCCCCGCCCTTCCGGGTGGGCGAGGCGGCGGGCTTTCGCATGTCCACCGGCGCCGGCACCGTCCGCGGCGCCGGCACCGCGCCCAGCGTCCGCTCCCCGCGCCGCCCCAGTGCCCGGCCCACCGCCGCCTCCTGCCCCAGCCGCGCCCCGGCCCGTACGCACTCCTCGTACCGCTCGTCACCCAGCCGCTCCCGGGCGGTCGCCTCGCAGCGTTCGTGCGGCGCGTTGTAGTGCGCCGAACCGAACAGCGGCAGGCCCACCGACGGCCACATCCGGGACGCCGCGCCCTGCAGCACCGCGGCCTCGGCGGGATCGCCGTCCTCCGCGGTGACGAGCGCGAGCAGTTCCACGGCGAGGACCGTGCCGAGCAGATCGTGGAAGGCGTGCCCGATACCGAGGCACTCCTCCAGCAGGTCCCGGGCCCGCCGCCGGTCGCCCTCGGTCCAGGCCCCGTAGGCCAGCACGTACAGCGCGTACGCCAGCGCCCAGCGCTCCCCGTGGTCCTCGCACACCCGCCGGACGTCCTCGCACAGCTTCACCGCGCCCGGCAGGTCACCCCGGAACGCCTTCGCCATCGCCAGCTCGACCTGGCCCATCAGGACGTTGCTGTTGAGCTCGCCGATCTCGTGATAGCGGTCCAGCGCCGAGCTCAGCAGGTCCTCCGCGCGCGGCATGTCGTCCGTCACCAGCGCCAGACACCCGGTGCGGTGCTCCGCGTACGCCACCGCCGTCGCGTTCCCGGTCCGCTCCGCCTCCTCGCGGCACTCCTGGAGCGCGCCGAGCGCGGCCACCGGGTCGCCCTGGAGGACCGCCACGTAACCGAGCACCCACAGCGCCTTGAGCCGGGACTGCTCGTACGCCCCGTCCTCCGGGGCCGGCTCGACGCTGCGGTCCAGCCAGTGCCGCCCCTCGGCGAGCCTGCCGCAGCCAACCCAGTAGAACCAGAGGCTCCCCGCCAGGTACTGGCCCAGGTGCGTCTCGTCCGGCTCGGTCAGACAGTGCTCCAGGGCGCACCGCAGATTCGGCAGCTCCGCCTCGACACGCGCGGCGATCTCCCCCTGGCGCGGCGAGAACCAGTCCAGCTCGCACCAGGTGGCCAGCCCCATGAACCAGTCGCGGTGGCGGCGCCGCAGCCGGTTCGCGTCCCCCATGGCCTCCAGCCACTCGGCGCCGTACGCGCGGACCGTGTCCAGCATCCGGTAGCGCACGCCGACGGGCGTCTCCTCGCGGGAGACCACGGACTGGGCGAGCAGCTCGCCGAGCACGTCCAGGACGTCGTCGGCGGGCAGGCCGTCGCCGCTGCACACGTACTCGGCGGCGTCCAGGTCGAACTCGCCCGCGAACACCGACAGGCGCGACCAGAGCAGCCGTTCCCGCGGGGTGCACAGCTCGTGGCTCCAGCCGATCGCCGTCCGGAGGGTCTGGTGGCGCGCCGGCACGTCCCGCCCGCCGCCCGTCAGCAGCCGGAACCGGTCCTCCAGGCGCGACAGCAGCTGGGCGGGGGAGAGGGTGCTCAGCCGGCCGGCGGCCAGCTCCACGGCGAGCGGGATGCCGTCGAGGCGACGGCACAGCTCCAGGACGTCGGGCCGGTTCGCCTCGCCCACCGCGAACCCCGGCACCCGGGCCGCCGCCCGCTCCGCGAACAGCTCCAGGGTCTCCGGCCCGGTCATCGGCGCCAGCGGGAACAGCCGCTCGCCCTCGACGTCCAGCGGCCGGCGCCCCGCGGCGAGCACCCGCAGCCCCGGCGCCGTCCTCAGCAGCTCGCCCACCAGCGAGGCGCACGTGTCCACGAGGTGCTCGAAACCGTCCAGGACCAGCAGGAGTTGGCGCTCGGCGAGATGGGCGGCCAGCACCTCGCGGGGCAGCCGGGAGGTGTGGTCGGTCAGGCCGAGCGCCTCGACGACCGCGTACTCGACGAGTTCCGGCTCGCGGACCGCCGCCAGCTCCACCCGCCACGCCCCGCCGGACAGCTCGGCCCGTGCCGCCGCGTGCGCCGCGAGCCGCGACTTGCCGACACCCCCCATGCCCGTCACGGTCACCAGCCGCGCCGAACGCAGGGCCTCGTCCAGCCGCCGCAGTTCGGCCGACCGCCCCACGAACGCGTTGAGTTCCAGGGGCAGATTGCCGGGGGGCGATGAGCCCGCGCGCCGGGCCGGGTGAGATCGGTGCATGGGATACGGAGCGTACCGACCCGTACGCGCTCCGTACAATCGGTTCGCCGGAACTCCCGCCGGGGGCCGCGGTAATCCGGTGCGGAGCCGCGGCCCCGGCGCGATAGGCTCGGGGGACGACTTTTCGATGTCAGGCACGTATCAGGGAGCGGGTGCAATCAGTGTCCGGTGGAGAGGTGGCCGGGATCCTGGTGGCCGTGTTCTGGGCGATCCTGGTCTCCTTCCTCGCCGTCGCGCTGGCGAGGCTGGCCCAGACGCTCAGGGCGACCACCAAGCTCGTGGCGGACGTGACCGACCAGGCCGTCCCGCTGCTGGCCGACGCCTCGACGGCGGTGCGCTCCGCACAGACCCAGATCGAGAGGGTGGACGCCATCGCCTCCGACGTCCAGGAGGTCACGTCGAACGCGTCGGCGCTCTCCACGACGGTCGCCTCCACCTTCGGCGGCCCCCTGGTGAAGGTCGCGGCGTTCGGTTACGGCGTCCGCCGGGCACTCGGGGTCCGACGTGAGAACGAGCCACCCAGGGCGTCCCGCCGCACCGTGATCGTGGGACGCACCGTCCCGTCCGCGCGACGGGGAAAGCGGAAGAAGGACTGACGCAGCGATGTTCCGCCGTACGTTCTGGTTCACCGCGGGCGCAGCCGCCGGCGTATGGGCCACCACCAAGGTCAACCGCAAGATCAGGCAGCTGACGCCCGAGAGCCTCGCGGCACAGGCCGCGAACAAGGCGATCGAAGCGGGCCACCGGCTCAAGGACTTCGCGCTCGACGTCCGCGAGGGCATGGCCCAGCGCGAGGCCGAACTCGACGAGGCACTCGGGCTGAACGCCGAGGCGGACCCCGCACTGCCCGCACCGCGGCGCGTCGCCGCCATCGAGAACCGCAGCAACCCCAAGTACGTCGAGAGGTCGACGTACTCGTACAACCGGAATGAGGACCACTGATGGAGTCGGCCGAGATTCGCCGCCGCTGGTTGAGCTTCTTCGAGGAGCGCGGTCACACCGTCGTCCCTTCGGCGTCGCTCATCGCGGACGACCCGACTCTGCTCCTGGTCCCCGCGGGCATGGTCCCCTTCAAGCCGTACTTCCTCGGTGAGGTCAAGCCGCCGTTCTCGCGCGCGACCAGCGTGCAGAAGTGCGTGCGCACCCCCGACATCGAAGAGGTCGGCAAGACCACCCGCCACGGCACCTTCTTCCAGATGTGCGGCAACTTCTCCTTCGGCGACTACTTCAAGGAAGGCGCCATCACCCACGCCTGGGAGCTGCTCACCTCGCCCCAGGACAAGGGCGGTTACGGGCTCGACCCGGAGCGCCTGTGGGTGACCGTCTACCTGGACGACGACGAGGCCGAGAAGATCTGGCGCGAGAAGATCGGCGTGCCGGCCGAGCGCATCCAGCGCCTCGGCAAGAAGGACAACTACTGGTCCATGGGCGTCCCCGGGCCCTGCGGCCCCTGCTCCGAGATCAACTACGACCGCGGCCCCGAGTTCGGCGTCGAGGGCGGCCCGGCCGTCAACGACGAGCGCTACGTGGAGATCTGGAACCTGGTCTTCATGCAGTACGAGCGCGGCGAGGGCACCTCGAAGGAGGACTTCGAGATCCTCGGCGAGCTGCCCAGCAAGAACATCGACACCGGCCTCGGCCTGGAACGCCTCGCGATGATTCTGCAGGACGTGCAGAACATGTACGAGATCGACACCTCCATGGCCGTCATCCGCAAGGCCACCGAGCTGACCGGCGTCGAGTACGGCGCCGCCCACGGCTCCGACGTCTCGCTGCGCGTCGTCACCGACCACATGCGCACCTCGGTGATGCTCATCGGCGACGGCGTCAGCCCCGGCAACGAGGGCCGCGGCTACGTGCTGCGCCGCATCATGCGCCGCGCCATCCGCAACATGCGGCTGCTCGGCGCCACCGGCCCCGTCGTCAAGGACCTCATCGACGTCGTCATCGAGATGATGGGTCAGCAGTACCCGGAGCTCGTCTCCGACCGCCGGCGCATCGAGACCGTCGCCCTCGCCGAGGAGGCCGCGTTCCTCAAGGCCCTCAAGGGCGGCACCAACATCCTCGACACCGCCGTCACCGAGACGAAGTCGGCCGGCGGCACGGTGCTCTCCGGCGACAAGGCGTTCCTGCTCCACGACACCTGGGGCTTCCCGATCGACCTCACCCTGGAGATGGCCGCCGAACAGGGCCTCTCCGTGGACGAGGACGGCTTCCGCCGCCTGATGAAGGAGCAGCGGGAGCGCGCCAAGGCCGACGCCCAGGCCAAGAAGACCGGCCACGCCGACCTCGGTGCCTACCGCGAGATCGCCGACGCCGCCGGCGAGACCGAGTTCGTCGGGTACACGCAGACCGAGGGCGAGTCCACGATCGTCGGCATCCTGGTCGACGGCGCCTCCTCGCCGGCCGCCAGCGAGGGCGACGAGGTCGAGATCGTCCTCGACCGCACGCCGTTCTACGCCGAGGGCGGTGGCCAGATCGGCGACACCGGCCGCATCCGGGTCGACACCGGCGCCGTGATCGAGGTCCGCGACTGCCAGAAGCCGGTCCCCGGGGTGTACGTCCACAAGGGCGTCGTCCAGGTCGGCGAGGTGACCGTCGGCGCCAAGGCCCAGGCCACGATCGACGTGCGCCGCCGCAAGTCCATCGCCCGCGCCCACTCGGCCACGCACCTCACCCACCAGGCCCTGCGCGACGCCCTCGGCCCGACGGCCGCCCAGGCCGGTTCCGAGAACCAGCCCGGCCGCTTCCGCTTCGACTTCGGCTCCCCGTCGGCCGTGCCCACGGCCGTGATGACCGATGTCGAGCAGCAGATCAACGAGGTGCTCGCCCGCGACCTGGACGTGCACGCCGAGGTCATGGGCATCGACGAGGCCAAGAAGCAGGGCGCCATCGCCGAGTTCGGCGAGAAGTACGGCGAGCGCGTGCGCGTCGTCACCATCGGCGACTTCTCCAAGGAGCTGTGCGGCGGCACGCACGTCCACAACACGGCCCAGCTCGGCCTCGTCAAGCTGCTCGGCGAGTCGTCCATCGGTTCCGGCGTACGGCGCATCGAGGCCCTCGTGGGCGTCGACGCGTACAACTTCCTGGCCCGGGAGCACACGGTCGTCGCCCAGCTCCAGGAGCTGGTCAAGGGCCGGCCCGAGGAGCTCCCGGAGAAGATCTCCGCCATGCTCGGCAAGCTGAAGGACGCCGAGAAGGAGATCGAGAAGTTCCGCGCGGAGAAGGTCCTCCAGGCCGCCGCCGGTCTCGCCGAGTCCGCCAAGGACGTGCGCGGCATCGCGCTGGTGACCGGGCAGGTCCCGGACGGCACGAGCGCCGACGACCTGCGCAGGCTGGTCCTCGACGTGCGCGGGCGCATCCAGGGCGGACGGGCCGTCGTCGTCGCCCTGTTCAGCACGGTGGGCGGCAAGCCGCTCACCGTCATCGCCACCAACGAGGCGGCCCGCGAGCGCGGCCTCAAGGCCGGCGAGCTGGTCCGCGCGGCCGCCAAGACCCTCGGCGGCGGCGGTGGCGGCAAGCCGGACGTCGCCCAGGGCGGCGGCCAGAACCCGGCCGCCGTCGGCGAGGCCGTCGACGCCGTCGAACGCCTCGTCGCCGAGACGGCCAAGTAGGGCCGGCGGATGCGCAGAGGACGCCGGCTCGCGATCGACGTCGGGGACGCCCGGATCGGGGTCGCCTCGTGCGATCCCGACGGGATCCTCGCCACACCGGTGGAGACGGTGCCGGGACGCGATGTCCCGGCCGCCCGGCGCCGGTTGCGGCAGCTCGTCGACGAGTACGAGCCGATCGAGGTCGTCGTCGGACTCCCTCGCTCCCTCAAGGGGGGCGAGGGCCCGGCCGCGGTCAAGGTCCGCGCCTTCGCCGAGGAGCTCGCCCGGGGGATCGCACCCGTCCCGGTGCGGCTCCTCGACGAGAGGATGACCACAGTGACGGCCAGTCAGGGACTGCGCGCCTCGGGTGTGAAGTCCAAGAAGGGCCGGTCCGTCATCGACCAGGCGGCGGCCGTCATCATCCTTCAGCAGGCCCTGGAGTCCGAACGGGCGTCAGGCACGGCGCCCGGAGAGGGCGTCGAAGTGGTCATCTGATCGCGATACGGTAACGTTCCGCGCGATGCGGCGGTGTTCGAACAGCCGCCGCACAGCGAAAGAGGCGAACGGGAGCCGTGCCACAAGCGCCAGCAGCCACCGCCTCGCGGCTCTAGGGGATCGATGACTGAGTATGGCCGGGGCCCAGGCTCCGAACCGTGGCATCCGGAGGACCCGTTGTACGGGGACGGCGGATGGGGAGGACAGGCCCACGAGGGCCAGTCCCCCTACGGCGGCCGGCCGCAGCACCATCCGCAGCAGCCGCAGCAGGGCGACTGGGGCACCGGCCCGCAGGCCTCGCACCAGCAGGGCCAGCAGCAGTACGGCGGTCAGGGACCCTACCCCGGCCAGGCGCCGCAGCAGCAGTACGGCGACCCGAACCAGCAGCAGTACGGACAGCAGCAGTACGGCCAGGGCGGGCAGTACCCGGACCAGGGACAGGGACAGCAGTACCCCGGCCAGGGGCAGCAGCAGTACGCCGGCCAGGGGCAGCAGGGTTACGACAACGGCGGCTGGAACACCGGTGCGCACCCCCAAGTCCCGTACCCCGGCGACCAGGTCGACCCGTACGCGGGCCAGCCGGCCGCCTACCCGGGCGGCGAGCAGCCCGACTTCTACCAGACGCCCGACGCGTACCCGCCGCCCGAGCCGCCCGCCCGGCGCCGTGCCGAACCCGAGCCGCAGACGGACTGGGACCCCGGACCCGACCAGGGCGAGCACGCCTTCTTCGCGGACGACGACGATGACGACGATGCCGACGACGGCAGGGGCGGCCGCGGCGGGCGCGGGGACCGGCGGGGCCGCGGCGGCGGCAAGGACCGCAAGCGCCGCAGCGGATGCGCGTGTCTGGTGGTCGTCCTGGTCTTCGGCGGCGGCCTCGGCGGTGTCGGATATTTCGGGTACCAGTTCTACCAGAACCGTTTCGGCTCGGCGCCGGACTACGCGGGCGACGGCACGGGCGAGAAGGTCACCGTCGTCATCCCCAAGGGCGCCCTCGGCTACACGATCGGGCAGAAGCTGAAGGACGCGGACGTCGTCAAGAGCGTCGACGCCTTCGTCGCCGCCCAGTCGAACAACCCCGGCCAGATCCAGCCGGGCTCCTACCTGCTCAACAAGCGGATGTCCGCCGAGAGCGCCGTCGCGCTGATGCTCGACCCGAAGAGCCGGAACAACCTCACGGTGTTCGAGGGCGAGCGCAACGCCCAGGTCTACGCCGCGGTCGACAAGGCCCTCGAACTCAAGAAGGGCACCACCCGGGGCGTCGCCGAGAAGCAGTGGTCCGACCTCGGCCTGCCGTCCTGGGCGAACACCGGCAAGGACATCAAGGACCCGCTGGAAGGATTCCTCTACCCGTCGACCTATCCGGTGGCCAAGGGCATGAAGCCCAAGGAGGTCCTGGAGCAGATGGTCGACCTGGCCAAGGAGAAGTACGCCGAGCTCGGCATCGAGGCCAAGGCGGACGACCTGGACCTGAAGAACCCCCTCGAGGTCCTCACCGTCGCGAGCCTGGTCCAGGCCGAGGGCAAGTACAAGCACGACTTCGAGAAGGTCGCGAGGGTCGTCTACAACCGTCTGAAGCCGAACAACACCGAGACCTACGGCCTCCTGGACTTCGACTCCACGGTGAACTACCTCCGCGGCGAGTCCAAGCTCGCCACCGGGTCCGTCAACGAGCTGCGCCAGCTCAAGGACCCGTACAACACCTACAAGATCAAGGGACTGCCGCCCGGGCCGATCGGCAACCCCGGCCAGGTCGCCATCGAGGCGGCGCTCAAGCCGGCCAAGGGCAACTGGTACTACTTCGTCTCCGTCAGCGCGGACAAGACGCTCTTCGCCGAGACGAACGAAGAGCAGAACCGCAACCGTGAGAAGTACCTCGACGAACAGAAGGGCCAATGAGCGGCACCGGTGGCGGGAGCGGGCGCAGAGCGGGCGTCCTCGGCTCCCCGATCGCGCACTCCCTCTCCCCGGTCCTGCACCGGGCCGCGTACGCACGGCTCGGCCTCGACGGCTGGACCTACGACCGGTTCGAGGTGGACGAGGAGACGCTCCCCGGGTTCGTCGAGAAGCTCGGCCCGGAGTGGGCGGGACTGTCGCTGACCATGCCGCTCAAGCGGGCGGTCATCCCGCTGCTGGACGAGATCAGCGAGACGGCCGCCTCCGTCGAGACGGTGAACACGGTCGTCCTCACCGCGGACGGGCGGCGCGTCGGCGACAACACCGACATCCCGGGGATGGTCGCCGCCCTGCGCGAGCGGGGCATCGAGGAAGTCGGCTCGGCCGCCGTGCTCGGCGCCGGCGCCACCGCGTCCTCCGCGCTGGCCGCGCTGGCCCGGATCTGCACCGGCGAGGTCGTCGCGTACGTGCGCAGCGCGGCCCGCGCCGCCGAGATGCGGCAGTGGGGCGAGCGGCTCGGCCTCGACGTGCGGACGGCGGACTGGGCGGACGCGGCACAGGCCCTGCGCGCGCCCCTGGTGATCGCCACCACCCCGGCGGGCACCACGGACGCGCTGGCCTCCGCCGTGCCCGAACGGCCCGCCACGCTGTTCGACGTGCTGTACGACCCCTGGCCCACCGACCTCGCCGCCCGCTGGTCGGCCTACGGCGGTGCCGTGGTCGGCGGGCTCGACCTTCTCGTGCACCAGGCGGTGCTCCAGGTCGAGCAGATGACCGGGCGTTCACCCGCGCCGCTGGACGCCATGCGCAAGGCGGGCGAGCACGCCCTCGCCGGCCGCTGAGGCGCCCACGCGCTCCGGAGCCCCGTCCGCCTGATGGACCTGCGGCCGGTCACCGCCGCCGGACGTGGGAGGATCGGAAGCGGCGGGCCAGGGCCGCGCACCCGGTCGCGCCGTCGCCGTACGCGAGGACGCGTGTACGCAGCAGCAGTACCAGGGCGCGAGCATGAGGAGCACCGTTGAGCAGGTTGCGCTGGCTGACCGCGGGGGAGTCCCACGGCCCCGCACTCGTCGCGACGCTGGAGGGACTTCCCGCCGGCGTACCGATCACCACGGAGATGGTGGCGGACCACCTCGCCCGGCGGCGCCTCGGCTACGGACGCGGTGCCCGGATGAAGTTCGAGCGTGACGAGGTCACCTTCCTCGGCGGCGTCCGGCACGGCCTCACCCTCGGCTCACCCGTCGCGATCATGGTGGGCAACACCGAGTGGCCCAAGTGGGAGCAGGTCATGGCGGCCGACCCGGTCGCCCCGGAGATCCTCGCCGACCTGGCCCGCAACGCCCCGCTGACCCGGCCCCGGCCCGGCCACGCGGACCTCGCGGGCATGCAGAAGTACGGCTTCGACGAGGCCCGGCCGATCCTGGAGCGCGCCTCCGCACGGGAGACCGCGGCCCGCGTCGCGCTCGGCGCGGTGGCCCGCTCGTACCTGAAGGAGACGGCCGGGATCGAGATCGTCAGCCACGTGACCGAGCTGGCGGGCGCCAAGGCCCCGTACGGGGTCTACCCCACGCCCTCCGACGTGGAGCGGCTCGACGCCGACCCGGTGCGCTGCCTCGACGCCGACGCGTCGAAGGCGATGGTCGCGGAGATCGACCAGGCCCACAAGGACGGCGACACCCTGGGCGGTGTCGTCGAGGTGCTCGCCTACGGCGTACCGGTC
The DNA here is from genome assembly GCF_053611025.1 of Streptomyces sp. NPDC054842. Classification (NCBI taxonomy): domain Bacteria; kingdom Bacillati; phylum Actinomycetota; class Actinomycetes; order Kitasatosporales; family Streptomycetaceae; genus Streptomyces; species Streptomyces sp. NPDC054842. The sequence continues at coordinate 5,706 of NZ_JBSGZN010000034.1, read as the reverse complement.
GGCCTCGGCTCGCACGTCCACTGGGACCGGCGGCTCGACGCCCGGCTCGCCGCCGCGCTCATGGGCATCCAGGCCATCAAGGGCGTCGAGGTCGGCGACGGCTTCGACCTGGCGCGGGTGCCCGGTTCCCAGGCGCACGACGAGATCGTCCACACCGAGGACGGCATCCGCCGCTCCACCGGCCGCTCCGGCGGCACCGAGGGCGGCCTGACGACCGGTGAGCTCCTGCGCGTACGGGCCGCCATGAAGCCCATCGCGACCGTGCCGCGCGCCCTGGCCACCATCGACGTGGCCACCGGCGAGGCCGCCAAGGCCCACCACCAGCGCTCGGACGTGTGCGCGGTCCCGGCCGCCGGCATCGTCGCCGAGGCCATGGTGGCGCTCGTCCTGGCCGACGCCGTGGCCGAGAAGTTCGGCGGCGACAGCGTCCCCGAGACCCGCCGCAACGTGACGTCGTACCTCGAGAACCTGGCCATCCGGTGAGCCCCGCGCCCCTGGTCGTGCTGGTGGGACCGATGGGCGTCGGCAAGTCCACGGTGGGCGCGCTGCTCGCCGGGCGGCTGGGCTGCGCCTACCGGGACACCGACGACGACATCGTGGCCGCCGAGGGCCGCACCGTCGCCGACATCTTCGTCGACGAGGGCGAGGCCGCCTTCCGCGCCGTGGAGAAGCGCGCGGTGCGCCGGGCGCTCGCCGAGCACGACGGCGTACTGGCGCTCGGCGGCGGCGCGATCCTCGACGACGAGACGCGGACGCTGCTCGCCGGACACCGGGTCGTCTACCTCTCGATGGACGTCGAGGAGGCGGTCCAGCGCACCGGGCTGAACTCGGCGCGGCCCCTGCTCGCGGTCAACCCGCGCCGGCAGTGGCGCGAGCTGATGGAGGCCCGCCGTCACCTGTACACCGAAGTGGCCGGCGCGGTGATCCCCACCGACGGCCGCACCCCCGAAGAGGTCGCCCAGGCGGTCCTCGACGCACTGGAGTTGAAGGAAGCATGAGCGAGGCAGTGACCCGGATCCACGTCGGCGGCACGGCGGGCACCGACCCCTACGAGGTCCTGGTCGGCCGCCAACTCCTGGAAGAGCTCGGCGGTCTGATCGGCGAGAGCGTCAAGCGCGTCGCGGTCATCCACCCCGAGGCGCTGGCCGACACCGGTGAGGCGCTCCGCGCCGATCTGGCCGGGCAGGGCTTCGAGGCGATCGCCATCCAGGTGCCGAACGCCGAGGAGGCCAAGACCGCCGAGGTCGCCGCCTACTGCTGGAAGGCGCTGGGCACCTCCGGCTTCACCCGCACCGACGTCATCGTGGGCGTGGGCGGCGGAGCCACCACCGACCTCGCCGGGTTCGTCGCGGCGACCTGGCTGCGCGGTGTGCGCTGGATCGCCGTCCCGACCACCGTGCTGGCCATGGTGGACGCCGCCGTCGGCGGCAAGACCGGCATCAACACCGCCGAGGGCAAGAACCTGGTCGGCGCCTTCCACCCGCCCGCCGGGGTCCTCTGCGACCTGGCCGCGCTGGACTCCCTGCCGGTCCACGACTTCGTGTCGGGACTCGCGGAGGTCATCAAGGCCGGCTTCATCGCCGACCCCACGATCCTGGAGCTCATCGAGTCCGATCCGCAGGCGGCCCGCACCCCGGCCGGACCGCACACCGCCGAACTCATCGAGCGCTCGATCCGGGTGAAGGCCGAGGTCGTCTCCGGGGACCTCAAGGAGTCCGGGCTCCGGGAGATCCTCAACTACGGGCACACCCTGGCCCACGCCATCGAGAAGAACGAGCGCTACCAGTGGCGCCACGGTGCGGCCGTCTCCGTCGGCATGCACTTCGCCGCCGAACTCGGCCGGCTGGCGGGCCGCCTCGACGACGCCACCGCCGACCGGCACCGCACGATCCTGGAGGCCGTCGGGCTCCCGCTGCACTACCGGTACGACCAGTGGCCCAAGCTGCTCCAGAACATGAAGGTCGACAAGAAGTCCCGCGGCGACATGCTGCGGTTCATCGTCCTCGACGGGCTGGCCAAGCCGACCGTCCTGGAGGGTCCCGACCCGGCCGTCCTGCTCGCCGCCTACGGCGAGGTGGGCGAGTAGGTCCGCTCCGGACCGGTTGGTCCGGTTCGGCTCCGCCCGCTCGGGCCGCGGGCACTTCGCGCCCTCCCCGGCCGTTCACACAACGGCGGCCGGGGACGGTACCGTTCGGTACGGAGCGGGGTTCGGCCCCGCTGCCAGCGCCCATTGCCTGCGGCGAGCGAGTCGAGGGCGTGTCGGTGTCGAGGGGGAGAGCGCCAGGACCCGTGGGTCCGGGCGCGGCCGGGTTCCCGGCGGTCGACGCGGACGCCCCGGAGGCGAGCGAGCCGAAAGACACGAGACGGAGTGGCACCGGATGCAGCACGCAGTGGGGGCTCCGCTGCCGCCGCCCCATCAGCCGGGGCACGGACCGGCCGTCGGCTGGTCACCTGCCGGACAGCACCCGGGACCCGGTCCCGTACCCGCGCCCGCTCCGGGCTTCGCGGCAGCGCCCGTACCCCCCGGGGTCCCGCCCGCCCAGGCCCCGCACCAGCCCCCGGCGCAGCACGTGCCCGCGCCGCCCCCGAGGGACACCACCGGCCATGTGCAGCTGCCCCCGGGCGGCCCCGTGGCCATGCCGTCCCCGCCGGCCGCCCCGGGCACCCCCGACCCGGCCGCCACGACGCTCGCGGTCCTGCTCATCGGTCCGGCCGGCGCGGGCAAGACCAGCGTCGCCAAGTACTGGGCGGAGCACCGCCGGGTCCCCACGGCCCACATCAGCCTGGACGACGTGCGCGAATGGGTCCGCTCGGGCTTCGCCGACCCCCAGTCGGGATGGAACGACCACTCCGAGGCGCAGTACCGTCTCGCCCGCAGGACCTGCGGCTTCGCCGCACGGAACTTCCTGGCCAACGGCATCTCCTGCATCCTCGACGACGCCGTGTTCCCCGACCGCCCGGTCGTCGGCCTCGGCGGCTGGAAGCGGCACGTGGGACCCGGCCTGCTGCCGGTCGTCCTGCTCCCGGGCCTGGAGATCGTCCTGGAGCGCAACGCGGAGCGCTCCGGCAACCGCCGCCTCAGTGACGAGGAGGTCGCCCGCATCCACGGCCGGATGGCCGGCTGGTACGGCTCCGGGCTGCCGATCATCGACAACTCGCAGCTCGACGTGCCGGCCACGGCGCGGATCCTGGACGACGTCCTGGCCCGCTCCATCGCCAGCCCGCCCCAGTGGTGACCCGCGGCACCTGAACACCGCGGCCGTGCCGCATCCGGTGCGCCGCCGCGGGCGGGTGCTGCCCGCCGCCCGGTCGGCCCCGCTGGACCGGCGGTATCCGGCCACCGCTCGTAGGCTCGGAACATGTCAGAGGTGTACGCGGCACGCCGCGAGCGGCTCCGGGAACGCAGCACGTCGGGCGGCAGCGCCGCGGCGCTCGTCACCCGCCCGGCCAACGTGCGGTATCTCGCGGGCACGGCGCCGCACGGCGCCGTCCTGCTGCTCGGCAGGTCCGAGGACCTGCTGCTCTGCGCCTCCCTGCCGAGCGGCGACCCCGTGGAGGGGCGGCCCGACGAGAACCTGCGGATGCAGCTGCTCGCCGCGCCGGGCGGGGACGCGGCGGTCGCGGCGGCCGGCCTCGCCCACGCGCAGGGGGCGGAGTCCCTCGCGGTCGAGGAGCACGATCTGACGGTGCGGCGGCACCGTGCCATCGGTGCGGTGGCCCCCCGGCTGCGGCTGGCGGACCTGGGCGGCGCGGTGGAGCAGCTGCGCGTCGTCAAGGACGAGGAGGAGATCTCCTGCCTGCGCATCGCCGCCGAGATCGCCGACCAGGCCCTGGGCGAACTCCTCGAATCCATCCTGGTGGGCCGTACCGAACGCCACCTCGCACTGGAGCTGGAGCGTCGGCTGGTCGACCACGGCGCCGACGGCCGGGCGTTCGCGACCTCCGTCGGCACCGGGCCGAACTCCGGGCGCCGGGGTCACCGGCCCACCGACCGGCGGGTCGAGGAGGGCGACTTCCTCTCCGTCTGCCTGGGCGCCGTGTACCGCGGCTACCGTTGCGAGATCGGCCGGACGTTCGTCATCGGGACCTCGCCCGCGGACTGGCAGATCGAGCTGTACGACCTCGTCTTCGCCGCTCAGCGCGCCGGACGAGAGGCGCTGGTGCCGGGCGCCGCCTACCGCGACGTGGACCGCGCGGCCCGTCAGGTACTGGACTCCGCCGGGCACACCGAGGGCCTTCCGGCGCTGACCGGGCACGGTGTCGGGCTCGAAATCGACGAGGACCCGCAGTTGGCCCGCGCGGCCATGGGTAAACTGGACGCTTGCGTGCCGGTCACCGTCGAACCGGGGGTCCACCTTCCGGGCCGGGGCGGTGTCAGGATCGATGACACGCTCGTCGTGCGCCACGAGGCGGACGGCGGACCCGAGCTACTCACCATCACGACCAAGGAGCTGCTCGCGCTGTAGCGCGTGTCTTCTGGTCGTCCACGTCAGTCCAGGAGATTCCGCAACCGTGGCTTCCACGAACGACCTCAAGAACGGCCTGGTGCTCAAGCTCGAAGGCGGCCAGCTCTGGTCCGTCGTCGAGTTCCAGCACGTCAAGCCCGGCAAGGGCCCGGCCTTCGTGCGCACCAAGCTGAAGAACGTGCTCTCCGGCAAGGTCGTCGACAAGACGTTCAACGCCGGCGTCAAGGTCGAGACGGCCACGATCGACAAGCGAGACATGCAGTTCTCGTACATGGACGGCGAGTACTTCGTCTTCATGGACATGGACACCTACGACCAGCTCATGGTCGACCGCAAGTCCGTCGGCGACGCCGCCAACTTCCTGATCGAGGGCTTCACCGCCACCGTCGCGCAGCACGAGGGCGAGGTGCTCTTCGTCGAGCTGCCGGCCGCCGTCGAGCTGACCATCCAGGAGACCGAGCCCGGTGTCCAGGGCGACCGCTCCACCGGTGGCACCAAGCCCGCCACCCTGGAGACCGGCCACCAGATCCAGGTGCCGCTCTTCATCACCACCGGTGAGAAGATCAAGGTCGACACCCGTACGAGCGACTACCTCGGCCGGGTGAACAGCTAACCGTGGCTGCCCGCAACACGGCCCGCAAGCGCGCCTTCCAGATCCTCTTCGAGGGCGACCAGCGCGATGTGGACGTCCTGACGGTCCTCGCGGACTGGATCCGGCACTCCCGGTCCGACACCCGGCAGCCGCCGGTCAGCGAGTACACGATGCAGCTGGTCGAGGGGTACGCCGAGAAGGCCCGCCGGATCGACGACCTCCTCGCGCAGTACTCCGTCGGCTGGACCCTCGACCGGATGCCGGTCGTGGACCGCAACGTCCTGCGTCTCGGTGCCTACGAGCTGATCTGGGTCGACGAGACCCCGGACGCCGTGGTGCTGGACGAGGCGGTCCAGCTGGCGAAGGAGTTCTCCACGGACGAGTCGCCCGCGTTCATCAACGGCCTGCTGGGCCGGCTGAAGGAACTGAAGCCGTCGCTCCGCCGGGACGAGGCATAGCAACGGCATCTCCCGCGGGGGGATTCTTGTCGTACGGCGCCGCATGACGACGTACGAGACGCCGGAGGGCCCGCAGCACCACCTGGTCGCCGAAGACGACGCCGAGGGTCATGAGCCCGAGGACACTGCGCGCGTCGACCGGGTCCTTCCCGTCGGACGCGACGGTGACGGGCAGCCCGGTGGCGGCGGC
>NZ_JBSGZN010000033.1:0-89162 GCF_053611025.1 Streptomyces sp. NPDC054842 | reverse complement strand
GTGCGTGGCCTTGGCCACGCACCCCGCCCGTCGGCAGTGCCGGACGTCCGTCTAGCGAAGGAAGGGGTCCACCGCGACCGCCACGAAGAGCAGCGACACGTAGGTGATCGACCAGTGGAACAGCCGCATCTCCTTGAGCTTGCCGCCCGTCGCCTCGGACCGCGCGCGGTTCTGGAGTCCGTGCGCCTCCCACAGCCACCAGCCGCCGGCGACCAGCGCGACCGCGGTGTAGAACCACCCGGTGTAGCCGAGCGGGGTCAGCAGCAGCGAGACCGCGACCATCACCCAGCTGTAGAGGACGATCTGGCGGGCGACCACCTTGTTGGAGGCGATGACCGGCAGCATCGGCACGCCCACGCGCGCGTAGTCCTCGCGCACCTTCATCGACAGCGGCCAGTAGTGCGGCGGCGTCCAGAAGAACATGACGAGGAAGAGGACGACCGGGGCCCACGACATCGAGTCGGTCACCGAGGACCAGCCGATGAGGACCGGCATGCAGCCGGCGATGCCGCCCCAGACGATGTTCTGCGAGGTGCGGCGCTTGAGGATCATCGTGTAGACGACCACGTAGAAGAGCAGTGCGCCCAGTGACAGCCAGGCGGACAGCCAGTTGACCGTGAGGCCGAAGAGCAGGGTGGAGACCACCGCCAGCGAGAGGCCGAAGGCCAGGCACTCGCGGGGGCTGACCATGCCGGTGACCAGGGGTCGCTGCGACGTCCGGTCCATCAGGGCGTCGATGTCACGGTCGATGTACATGTTGAGCGCGTTGGCCCCGCCGGCGGACAGGTAGCCGCCGAGGCAGGTGAGGAGCACCAGCTTCAGGTCGGGCACGCCCTGCTCCGCCAGGAACATCACCGGAACGGTGGTGATCAGCAGCAGCTCGATGATCCGCGGCTTGGTCAGCGCCACGAACGCCTTGACCCGGGCCCCGAACGGCCGCTGGCCCCGCGGGCTGCTCGTCCCGAGCTCCCCCACGGCCTTCACGGCATGGGCGGTGCCCCCACCCGCTGGACGGGATTCGACGGCCGTCACGCACACCCCTGACAGAGACTCCCAGCAAGCCCCGGGTGTGAACTCCCGGTAAAGGCTCGCGCGTACCACGCCACTGTAGACGTTGCCCAGACCCCGCTCTTCGCGGGGGTGGGGTCGTGTTGGGGGCCTGTGCGCAAAGAGCCGGGCCCCTCTCGATTGAGCGGTCAGATGAGCGGCTCCGTATTCACTTGCCACACGGGGAACACGCCGGTCGGGAGGCGGATCACGTCCAGTCCCGGCAGTCTGGAATGAGTCGAAAAAACGCACGTACTTACGGGGGTAGGCTCGACAAAGTCCGGTGGGCGCCGAGCCCACCGGCATTCGACATGTGGACCATGTGGAGAGGAGCCCTGACTCAGGGTGAGCACCAAGCCGACCACCACAGACCTCGAGTGGACCGAGTTGGACCAGCGGGCCGTCGACACCGCCCGCGTCCTGGCCGCCGATGCCGTACAGAAGGTCGGCAACGGCCATCCGGGTACGGCGATGAGCCTGGCGCCCGCCGCTTACACCCTCTTCCAGAAGGTGATGCGGCACGACCCGGCGGACGCCGACTGGACCGGACGCGACCGTTTCGTGCTGTCCGCGGGGCACTCGTCCCTGACCCTCTACATCCAGCTGTACCTGGCCGGCTTCGGCCTGGAGCTGGAGGACCTCCAGTCCTTCCGGACGTGGGGCTCCAAGACGCCCGGCCACCCCGAGTACGGCCACACCACCGGTGTCGAGACGACGACCGGCCCGCTCGGCCAGGGTGTCGCCAACGCGGTGGGCATGGCGATGGCCGCCCGCTACGAGCGCGGCCTGTTCGACCCGGAGGCGGCCCCCGGCACCTCCCCGTTCGACCACTTCGTCTACGCGATCGCCGGTGACGGCTGCCTCCAGGAGGGCATCTCCGCCGAGGCGTCCTCCCTGGCGGGCCACCAGAAGCTCGGCAACCTGGTCCTGCTGTGGGACGACAACCACATCTCGATCGAGGGCGACACGGAGACCGCCGTCTCCGAGGACACCGTCAAGCGGTACGAGGCGTACGGCTGGCACGTGCAGCGGGTGCAGCCCAAGGAGAACGGCGACCTCGACCCCGAGGCGCTCTTCGCGGCGATCGAGGCCGCCAAGGCCGTGACGGACAAGCCGTCGTTCATCGCGATGCGCTCGATCATCGCCTGGCCGGCCCCGAACGCGCAGAACACCGAGGCCGCGCACGGCTCGGCGCTCGGCGACGACGAGGTCGCGGCCACCAAGCGCGTCCTCGGCTTCGACCCGGAGAAGTCCTTCGAGGTCTCCGACGAGGTCCTCGCCCACACCCGCGGCGCGCTGGACCGCGGCCGTGAGGCCAAGGCCGAATGGGACAAGACGTTCGCCGCGTGGCGCACCGCCAACCCGGAGCGCGCCGCCGAGTTCGACCGCATCGCCGCGACCGAGCTGCCGGCCGGCTGGGAGGAGAAGGTCCCGGTCTTCGAGGCGGGCAAGGCCGTCGCCACCCGTGCCGCGTCCGGCAAGGTGCTCCAGGCCCTCGGCGCGGTCATCCCCGAGCTGTGGGGCGGCTCCGCCGACCTCGCCGGCTCGAACAACACGACGATCGACAAGAACTCCTCGTTCCTGCCGGCCGACAACCCGCTGCCGGGCGCCGACCCGTACGGCCGCACGATCCACTTCGGCATCCGCGAGCACTCCATGGCCGCGGAGATGAACGGCATCGCGCTGCACGGCAACACCCGCGTCTACGGCGGCACCTTCCTGGTGTTCTCCGACTACATGCGCAACGCCGTCCGCCTCTCCGCCCTCATGCACCTGCCGGTGACGTACGTGTGGACGCACGACTCCATCGGCCTCGGCGAGGACGGCCCCACCCACCAGCCGGTCGAGCACCTCGCCTCGCTGCGCGCCATCCCCGGCCTGAACGTCGTCCGCCCGGCCGACGCCAACGAGACCGCGATCGCCTGGCGCGAGATCCTCCGCCGCTACACCAAGGTGTTCGGCAAGGGCGCTCCGCACGGGCTCGCGCTCACCCGCCAGGGCGTGCCGACGTACGAGGCCAACGACGATGCCGCCAAGGGCGGTTACGTGCTGTTCGAGGCCGACGGCGGCACTCCCGAGGTCATCCTGATCGGGACGGGCTCCGAGGTGCATGTGGCGGTCGAGGCGCGTGAGCGGCTCCAGGCCGAGGGCGTGCCGACGCGGGTCGTGTCCATGCCGTCCGTGGAGTGGTTCGAGGAGCAGGACCAGGGGTACCGGGACAGCGTCCTGCCGCCGTCCGTCAGGGCGCGGGTGGCGGTGGAAGCCGGCATCGGTCTGACCTGGCACCGGTTCGTCGGCGACGCCGGACGCATTGTTTCGCTGGAGCACTTCGGTGCTTCCGCCGACGGCAAGGTGCTCTTCCAGGAGTTCGGCTTCACTGCCGAGAACGTCGCCTCCGTCGCCCGGGAATCGATCGCCGCAGCCCAGCGCTGACGCTGAACTACGACACGTAGGAGATGCATTTTCCATGACAGACGCACTCAAGCGCCTCTCCGAAGCAGGCGTCGCGATCTGGCTGGACGACCTGTCGCGCAAGCGGATCACGTCCGGCAACCTCGCCGAGCTGATCGACCAGCAGCACGTCGTGGGCGTCACCACCAACCCGTCGATCTTCCAGAAGGCGATCTCCCAGGGCGACGGGTACGACACCCAGGTCTCCGACCTCGCCGCCCGCCGGGTCACGGTCGAGGAAGCCATCCGCATGATCACGACGGCGGACGTCCGTGACGCCGCCGACATCCTGCGCCCGGTGTTCGACTCCACGGGCGGCCAGGACGGCCGGGTCTCCATCGAGGTCGACCCGCGCCTCGCCCACGACACCAAGGCGACGGTCGCCGAGGCCAAGCAGCTGGCCTGGCTGGTGGACCGCCCGAACACGCTCATCAAGATCCCGGCCACCGAGGCGGGCATCCCGGCGATCACCGAGGTCATCGGCCTCGGCATCAGCGTCAACGTGACGCTGATCTTCTCGCTGGAGCGCTACCGCAAGGTCATGGACGCCTACCTGGCCGGTCTGGAGAAGGCCAAGGAGCGCGGCCTGGACCTCTCGAAGATCCACTCGGTGGCGTCCTTCTTCGTGTCCCGGGTGGACACGGAGATCGACAAGCGGATCGACGCGCTGGGCACCGACGAGGCCAAGGCCGCCCGCGGCAAGGCCGGCGTCGCCAACGCGCGCCTCGCCTACCAGGCGTACGAGGAGGTGTTCAGCGGTGAGCGCTGGGCCGCCCTCGACAAGGCGCAGGCCAACAAGCAGCGTCCGCTCTGGGCGTCCACCGGCGTCAAGGACCCGGCGTACAAGAGCACCATGTACGTCGAGGAACTGGTCGCGCCGAACACGGTGAACACCATGCCCGAGGCGACCCTCGAGGCCACCGAGAGCGAGGGCGAGGTCCGCGGCGACACCGTCACGGGTACGTACGAGCAGGCCCGTGCCGACCTCGACGCGGTCGAGAAGCTCGGGATCTCGTACGACGAGGTCGTGCAGCTGCTGGAGGACGAGGGCGTCCAGAAGTTCGAGGCGGCCTGGAACGACCTGCTCAAGTCGACCGAGGCGGAGCTCCAGCGCCTCGCCCCTTCGGAGGGCTGAGATCTTGTCGAGCAGCAATCCGCTGCGTGACCCCGCAGACCGACGGCTCCCGCGTATCGCGGGGCCGTCGGGCCTGGTCATCTTCGGCGTCACGGGCGATTTGTCACGTAAAAAGCTGATGCCCGCCGTGTACGACCTCGCCAACCGCGGACTGCTGCCACCGGGCTTCTCGCTCGTCGGCTTCGCCCGGCGGGAATGGCAGGACGAGGACTTCGCCCAGGAGGTCCACGACGCCGTCAAGGAGCACGCGCGCACCGAGTTCCGCGAGGAGGTCTGGCAGCAGCTCATCCAGGGGATGCGCTTCGTCCAGGGCGACTTCGACGACGACGACGCCTTCGAGCAGCTGAAGGCGACGATCGAGGACCTCGACAAGGCGCAGGGCACGGGCGGCAACTTCGCCTTCTACCTGTCCGTACCGCCGAAGTTCTTCCCCAAGGTCGTGCAGCAGCTCAAGAAGCACGGGCTGGCCGACCAGCAGGGCGGCTCCTGGCGGCGCGCGGTCATCGAGAAGCCCTTCGGCCACGACCTCAAGTCGGCCGAGGAGCTCAACGCGATCGTCCACGAGGTCTTCGCCCCGGACCAGGTCTTTCGCATCGACCACTACCTGGGCAAGGAGACCGTCCAGAACATCCTGGCGCTGCGCTTCGCCAACCAGATGTTCGAGCCGGTCTGGAACCGGTCGTACGTCGACCACATCCAGATCACGATGGCCGAGGACATCGGCATCGGCGGCCGGGCCGGCTACTACGACGGCATCGGCGCGGCCCGTGACGTCATCCAGAACCACCTGCTCCAGCTGATGGCCCTGACCGCGATGGAGGAGCCGGCCTCCTTCGACGCGGACGCGCTCGCCGCCGAGAAGACCAAGGTGCTCGGCGCGGCCAGGCTGCCGAAGGACCTGGGCAGCAACACGGTCCGCGGGCAGTACGCGGCGGGGTGGCAGGGCGGCGCGAAGGTCGTCGGCTACCTCCAGGAGGACGGCATCGACGCGAAGTCGAAGACCGACACCTTCGCGGCCGTCAAGCTGGAGATCGACAACCGCCGCTGGGCGGGCGTCCCCTTCTACCTGCGTACGGGCAAGCGGCTGGGCCGGCGCGTCACCGAGATCGCGGTCGTCTTCCAGCGCGCCCCGCACTCCCCCTTCGACCACACGGCGACGGAGGAGCTCGGCTCGAACGCGATCGTCATCCGCGTCCAGCCGGACGAGGGCATCACGGTCCGCTTCGGGTCCAAGGTCCCCGGCACCTCCATGGAGATCCGGGACGTGTCGATGGACTTCGCGTACGGCGAGTCGTTCACGGAGTCCAGCCCCGAGGCGTACGAGCGGCTGATCCTCGACGTCCTGCTCGGCGACTCCAACCTCTTCCCGCGCACGGAGGAGGTCGAGCTGTCCTGGAAGATCCTCGACCCGATCGAGGAGTACTGGGACAAGCACGGCAAGCCCGCGCAGTACCCGGCCGGCACCTGGGGTCCCGTCGAGGCGGACCAGATGCTGGAACGAGACGGACGGAGCTGGCGGCGGCCATGAAGACAGATCTCACGGACACCACGGCCAGCAAGATCAACAAGGCGCTCGTGCAGGGCCGCCGCGCCATCGGCACCCCGGCCGTCGGCATGGTGCTCACCCTCGTCATCGTCACCGACGAGGAGAACGCCTACGACGCCCTGAGGGCCGCGAACGACGCCTCCCGCGAGCACCCCTCGCGCACGCTGGTGGTCATCAAGCGCGTCTCCCGCTCCCCTCGCGACCGGACGAAGTCCCGTCTGGACGCCGAGGTGCGGCTCGGCGTGGAGGCCGGCACCGGCGAGACGGTCGTCCTGCGGCTGTACGGCGAGGTCGTGGACCACGCCCAGTCGGTCGTGCTGCCGCTGCTGCTGCCGGACGCCCCGGTCGTGGTGTGGTGGCCGGTGAACGCGCCGAGCGACCCCGCCAACGACCCGCTGGGCGCCCTCGCCCAGCGCCGGGTCACCGACACCTACGCCTGCGAGCAGCCGGTACGGGAGCTCGCGGCCCGCGCCGACGCCTACTCCCCCGGCGACACGGACCTGTCGTGGACGCGCATCACGCCCTGGCGTTCCATGCTGGCCGCCGCTCTCGACCAGATCGTCTGCGAGGTCGACGCGGTCGAGGTGGAGGGCGAGGAGTTCAACCCGAGCTGCGAGCTGCTCGCCATGTGGCTGGCCGACCGGCTCGACGTCCCGGTGAAGCGCTCGGTGTCGTCCGGCCCCGGCCTCACCGCCGTCCGGATGGACACCGACTGCGGCCCGATCGTCCTGGACCGCGCCGACGGCTCGCTGGCGACGCTGTCCATCGAGGGCCAGCCGGCCCGCGCGGTGGCGCTCAAGCGCCGTGAGACGGCCGAGCTGATCGCGGAGGAGCTGCGCCGGCTCGACCCGGACGACACCTACGCGTCGGCGCTGCGCTACGGCGTGGACCGGCTGAACGCCGGTGACGCCGGGGCTCCCGGCGACGACGAGGGTGCGGTCAAGACCGCCGCCAAGGCTCCGGCCCGGCGGACGGCGAAGGCGACCGCCGGGCAGGCCGCGAAGTCCCCGGCCAAGAAGGCGGCCGCCAAGTGAGCACTCCGCAGCTCGTCGTCCATCACGACAAGGAGCTGATGGCCCGGGCCGCCGCGGCCCGGCTGGTCACGAAGATCGTGGACGCGCAGTCCTCGCGCGGCTACGCCTCGGTGGTCCTCACCGGCGGACGCAACGGCAACGGCCTGCTGGCCGCGCTGGCAGCAGAGCCGGCCCGGGACGCCGTCGACTGGTCCCGTCTCGACCTCTGGTGGGGGGACGAGCGGTTCCTGCCCGAGGGCGACCCGGAGCGCAACGTCACCCAGGCCCGGGAGGCGCTGCTGGACTCGGTCCCGCTGGACCCCGCACGGGTGCACGCGATGCCGGCGTCCGACGGTCCGTACGGCGCCGACGCGGACGCGGCGGCCGAGGGGTACGCGGCCGAGCTGGCGAAGGCGGCGGGGCCCGAGAACCACGGCCCCGTACCGACGTTCGACGTCCTCATGCTGGGCGTCGGCCCGGACACCCACGTGGCCTCGCTCTTCCCGGAGCTGCCCGCGGTCCGGGAGACGGACCGCACGGTCGTCGGCGTGCACGGCGCGCCGAAGCCTCCGCCGACGCGCGTCTCGCTCACGCTGCCCGCGATCCGGGCCGCGCGGGAGGTGTGGCTGCTGGCGGCCGGCGAGGACAAGGCGCAGGCCGCGGCCATCGCCCTTTCGGGCGCGGGCGAGGTGCAGGCACCCGCGGCGGGTGCCTACGGACGGGCCCGCACCCTGTGGCTGCTGGACTCCGCGGCGGCCTCGCAGCTGCCGCGCTCGCTGTACCCGCCCGCCTCGCCGTAAGGCACGGGCGGCCCGGCCTCCGGGTCACCACCGCATGTCCACACGAACGCCGGACGGGCCGAACGGCCCGCCCGGCGTTCGTCGTCGTGCCCGCCGTACGGGCGCCACCGGCACCGCGCCCGCCTCAGGTCCCGGGCGGACGGTACGGGTTGGCGGGCCCGTGCGGGTAGGGCGGCTGGGGGTACGGGTGGCCCGGGCCCGGCGCGTGGGGGCCGCCCCGGCGGAAGGTGAACGCCGACCTCGCCGACAGCGGGCCGCTCAGCCATCTTCTCCGTGAACCGGTCACGTGCTCCCCCGAGCTTTCGTCGATTCGACCGGCGGCGAGTCCACGGGAGGCGGGGCGATCACGCCCGCCTCCCGTGCGCCGAGACGTTTTTAACGGCCGCGCAGCTGCCGGTACTTGGCGACCAGGGCCTTCGTCGACTCGTCAAGCCCTGGCACGTCGGCGCCCTCGGTGAGCGCGGGTTCCACGCGCTTGGCGAGGACCTTGCCCAGCTCGACGCCCCACTGGTCGAAGGAGTCGATGTTCCAGATCGCGCCCTGGACGAACACCTTGTGCTCGTACAGGGCGATCAGCTGGCCCAGTACGGACGGGGTGAGTTCGCGGGCCAGGATCGTCGTCGTGGGGTGGTTGCCCCGGAAGGTCTTGTGCGGGACCAGCTCCTCGGGCACCCCTTCGCCGCGCACCTCGTCCGGCGTCTTGCCGAAGGCCAGCGCCTGCGTCTGCGCGAAGAAGTTCGCCATCAGCAGGTCGTGCTGCGCCTTGAGTTGGCCGCTCAGCTCGCCGACCGGCTCGGCGAAGCCGATGAAGTCGGCCGGAATCAACTTGGTGCCCTGGTGGATGAGTTGGTAGTAGGCGTGCTGGCCGTTGGTGCCCGGGGTGCCCCAGACGACCGGGCCGGTCTGCCACTCCACGGGGCGTCCCTCGCGGTCCACCGACTTGCCGTTGGACTCCATGTCCAGCTGCTGGAGGTACGCGGTGAACCGGGACAGGTAGTGCGAGTACGGCAGCACCGCGTGCGACTGGGCGTCGAAGAAGTTGCCGTACCAGACGCCCAACAGGCCAAGCAGCAGCGGGACGTTGGACTCGGCGGGCGCGGTGCGGAAGTGCTCGTCCACGGTCCTGAACCCGTCGAGCAGTTCGCGGAACCGGTCCGGACCGATCGCGATCATCAGGGACAGGCCGATCGCGGAGTCGAAGGAGTAGCGGCCGCCGACCCAGTCCCAGAACTCGAACATGTTGGCCGTGTCGATACCGAAGTCCGCGACCTTCCCCGCGTTGGTCGACAGCGCCACGAAGTGCTTGGCCACGGCGTCCTGGCCGGCGCCCAGTCCGCCGAGCAGCCAGTCGCGGGCGGAGGTGGCGTTGGTGATGGTCTCGATCGTGGTGAAGGTCTTCGAGGCGATGACGAACAGCGTCTCCGCCGGGTCCAGGCCCTGGAGGGCCTCGTGGAGGTCGGCACCGTCCACGTTCGACACGAACCGGACGGTCAGCGAGCGGTCGGTGAAGGAGCGCAGCGCCTCGTAGGCCATCGCGGGCCCCAGGTCGGAGCCGCCGATGCCGATGTTGACGACGTTCTTGATGCGCTTGCCGGTGTGCCCGGTCCACTCGCCGGAACGGACCTTGTCGGCGAAGGCGCTCATGCGGTCGAGCACCGCGTGCACACCCGGCACGACGTTCTCCCCGTCGACCTCGACCACCGCGTCGCGCGGGGCGCGCAGCGCGGTGTGCAGCACGGCCCGGTCCTCGGTGACGTTGATCCTCTCGCCGCGGAACATCGCGTCCCGCAGCCCGAAGACGCCGGTGGCCGAGGCCAGCTCGCGCAGCAGGCGCAGGGTCTCGTCGGTGACCCGGTGCTTGGAGTAGTCGACGTGCAGGTCACCGACCTCCAGGGTGTACCGCGAGCCGCGCCCGGGGTCGGCGGCGAACAGGTCCCGCAGACGGGTCTCGCCGACCTCCTCACGGTGCTTGGCCAGAGCGGTCCACTCGGGTGTCTGGGTGAGCCTGGTACGGCTTTCTGCGTTCATCTCGGACTTCCGCCTCTTTCCTGCGTGTGCTGCTGCGTACCTTGCCCCGCTGCCGCTCCCAACCTAATTGATCAGGGCTCGACGTGAGCTGTCGTGACGCCGTCGTGCGGGTTGACAACAGATACGTCCCGCTTGAGCGCGGGTGTCAGAGCGGTGACGGCGAGGGCGAAGAACACGGCGGCCAGCAGCGCCGGGGCGTTGAGCCCCCGGGCCGTCGCCACGGCGCCGCCCAGCAGGGCTCCGAGCGGCGCTCCGGCGACCGCTAGCGTCCGGAACGCGGAGCTGACGCGGCCGAGCGTCCCGGCGGGGCTGCGCTGCTGCATCAGGGTCGTCGTGTTGACGTTCCACACCATGCCCATGAGCCCGAAGACGCCCATGCTCACGGTCAGCGCGACGAGGCTGCGTATCGAGCCCATGGCGAGGAGAGCGCCGGTCTGCACGGCCCCGGCGAGCAGCACGGCACGTATCCGGCCGAGGCGGGCCACGAGGGGCCGGTTGGCGGCTCCCCCGGCCAGGCTGCCGAGCGTGTACGCGGTCGTCGCCGCCGCGTATCCGGCGTTGCCCGCGTCCAGCCGGCCCGTCACGAGGAGCACGAGCGTGGCGATGAGGGCGCCCATGCCGATGTTGCACAGGGCGGTGGCCGCGCACAGCCCGCGCAGCGCCCGGTCCCGGGCGAGGACGCGCAGCCCGGCCGCGATCTCGCCGCGCAGGGTGCTGCCCGCGGGTCTCGGAGCACGCTGGGCGGGCGCGCCGCGCAGGGAGGCGACGAGCGCGGCGGCCACCAGGTAGGTCACGGCGTCCGCGAGGAAGGGGACGGCGGCTCCCGTGACGATCAGCGCGGGGACGAGGGGGCCGGCGAGGAGGCCGCCGGCGATGCGCTGGCCGGTCATCAGGCGCGCGTTCGCACTGCCGAGCGCCTCGGGGTCGACGAGGGCCGGGAGCAGGGCCGTGGACGCGTTGTCGAAGAGGGTCTGGAGGGTGGTGAGCGCCAGGGCGAGCGCGATGAGCAGGCCGATCGAGGCGTGTCCCAGGGCGACGGCCACGCCGAAGGCCGCCACCAGCAGGCCCCGCGCCGCGTCCACGGTCCACATCGCGCGCCGCTGGTCCACCCGGTCGGCGACGGCTCCGCCGAGCAGTCCGAAGACGATCCAGGGGAGATACCCGCAGGCGGTGACGGACGCGATGAGCAGGGGCTCGCGGGTCAGCGTCGCGGCCAGCAGCGGCAGCGCGGCCGTCCGCAGGGCGTCACCGAAGCTGGACAGGACGGCGGCACTCCACAGCCGCCCGAACCCGCCGCGCCACGCGGGCGCGCGCGCTTCGGGCACGTCGGTCGTCGTCATCAGGCCCCCCGGCGGTCTCCACTGATGGAAGAACCGTAGAGGGCACCACTGACAATCGGCCGTCGAGCGGACGGGACGGCCGTACGAGACGCGTCCGGCCAGGCACCCCTCGGTGTCCGGCCGGCTGTCAACTCCTAGATCTCGCCCCGCAGTTTGGCGAGCGCCTCGGCGAGAATCGCCTCGCCGTCCGCGTCGCTGCGCCGCTCCCGTACGTACGCGAGGTGCGTCTTGTACGGCTCGGTGCGCGGCGGGTCCGGCGGGTTGTCCTGGTCCTGTCCGGCCGGAAAGCCGCAGCGCGGGCAGTCCCAGGTGTCGGGGACCTGCGCGTCGCTGGCGAAGCTGGGCTGCGTCTCGTGCCCGTTGGAGCACCAGAAGGAGATGCGCAGCCGGGGCGCGGACTCGCCCCGCTCGGCCTCGCCCATCGGCCCCGCCCCGACCCGGCTTCCTCGGATCGCGTTGCCACTTGCCACGGTCGTAACTCCCTGCGTAATGGTGCCGCGAAGCGAGTCGGCGTGACGCTTCGCTGCGAGCGCCTCAGTCTACGTAAGGCCCAACGCGCGTCCAGTGATTGGAGTTACATCCCCTCCCCCAGACGCAAGCCCCATGATAGGCCGCGCCGGGAGGCGCGTACCGGACATGGGGCCTTACGTACGGAATGTGCGTGCGTATTGCGTTGTCGGGACGCCGTAACGATGTCGGCCGGAGATCAGTTGCCGGTCTTCATCAGGATGCCGAGCGCGACAATGCACGCGAACCAGAGCAGACCGATCACCACGGTGATCCGGTCGAGGTTGCGCTCGGCGACCGAGGAGCCGCCGACGGACGACTGCATGCCGCCACCGAACATGTCGGAGAGGCCGCCGCCCTTCCCCTTGTGCATCAGCACCAGCAGCATCATCAGCAGGCTGAAGACGATCAGGGCGATCGAGAACCCCATAACCACGGCTGGACCAACTTCCTCGGATCTGGATGACAACGGGGGTCCGGTGGCTTGCCACCGGACCCCCGCAAGAGTACGACGTAACGCCGCTACCGCATACTCACTGGTCGCGGAACCGGACGATCTTGACGAACTCGTCGGCGTCGAGCGCCGCCCCGCCGATCAGCGCGCCGTCCACATCGGGCTGCGCCATGATCGCCGCGACGTTGCCGGACTTGACCGAGCCGCCGTACTGGATGCGGACCTTGTCGGCCAGCTCCTGGGAGTACAGCTCGGCGAGACGGCCGCGGATCGCCCCGCAGACCTCCTGGGCGTCCTCGGGGGTGGCGACCTCGCCGGTGCCGATCGCCCAGACCGGCTCGTACGCGATCACGATGGACTCGGCCTGCTCGGCCGGGACGTCCTTGAGGGCGCCGTCGACCTGCGCGAGCGTGTGCGAGACCTGGTTGCCGGCCTTGCGGACGTCCAGTCCCTCACCGACGCACAGGATCGGGGTGAGCCCGTGCTTGAAGGCGGCCTTGACCTTGGCGTTGCACTGTTCGTCGGTCTCGTTGTGGTACTGCCGGCGCTCGGAGTGGCCGATCGCCACGTACGTGCACTTGAGCTTCGACAGCATCGCCCCGGAGATCTCGCCGGTGTAGGCGCCGGAGTCCTGGGCCGAGAGGTCCTGGGCGCCGTACTTGATCCTCAGCTTGTCGCCGTCGACCAGGGTCTGCACGGAGCGCAGGTCGGTGAAGGGCGGCAGGACGGCGACCTCGACGGCCTCGTAGTCCTTGTCGGCCAGGGCGAAGGCGAGCTTCTGGACGTGCGCGATGGCCTCGAGGTGGTTGAGGTTCATCTTCCAGTTGCCCGCCATCAGCGGCGTGCGCGTGCTCATTGAGGTCAGTCCTCCAGTGCGGCGAGGCCGGGGAGCGTCTTGCCCTCGAGGTATTCGAGGGAGGCGCCGCCGCCGGTCGAGATGTGGCCGAATGCCTGCTCGTCGAAGCCCAGGATGCGGACGGCCGCGGCGGAGTCGCCACCGCCGACGACCGTGAAGGCCGGGGAGTCGAGGAGGGCCTGGGCGACCGTCTTGGTGCCCTCGGCGTAGTCCGGGTGCTCGAAGACGCCCATGGGACCGTTCCAGAAGACGGTGGCGGCGTCTGCGAGCTTCGATGCGTACAGCTTGCGGGTCTCAGGACCGATGTCGAGACCCATCCGGTCGGCCGGGATGGCGTCCGCGGCGACGGTGGTGGGGTCGGAGGGGGCCTTCGTCTTCAGGTCCGGGAACGCGGTCGCGGCCACGACGTCGACGGGGACGACCAGCTCGACGCCGTTCTTCTCCGCGCGCTCGACGTACTCGACGACGGCCGGGATCTGGTCCTCCTGGACGAGGGAGGCGCCGATCTCGTAGCCCTTGGCCTTGAGGAAGGTGAACGCCATGCCGCCGCCGATGAGCAGCTTGTCGGCCTTGCCGAGGAGCTGGTCGATGACGGCGAGCTTGTCGGAGACCTTGGAGCCGCCGAGCGCCACCACGTAGGGCCGCTTGACGTCCTCGGTGAGCTTCTTCAGGACGCCGACCTCGGTGGCGATGAGGTAGCCGGCGTAGTGCGGCAGGCGGGCCGGGAGGTCGTACACGGAGGCGTGCTTACGGTGCACGGCGCCGAAGCCGTCACCGACGTAGACGTCGGCGAGGGCGGCGAGCTGATCGGCGAACTCGCCGCGCTCGGTGTCGTCCTTGGACGTCTCGCCGGCGTTGAAGCGCAGGTTCTCGATGACGGCGACCTGGCCGGGCTGCAGTCCGTTCACCGCGTCGTGGGCGGCGGGGCCGACGGTGTCCTGGGCGAACGCCACGGACGTGCCGAGGAGTTCACCGAGCCGCTCGGCGGGCCGGAGCAGGGAGAAGGCCGGGTCCGGGGCGCCCTTGGGGCGGCCCAGGTGGGAGGCGACGACCACCTTGGCGCCCGCTTCCGCGAGGGCCTTGACGGTGGGCAGGACGGCGCGGATGCGGCCGTCGTCGGTGATGCGGCCGTCGGCCAGCGGCACGTTCAGGTCGGCGCGGACGAAGACCCGCTTGCCGTCCACGCCTTCGGCGAGAAGTTCGTCGATCGTCTTCATGAAGGGACTCCTGGGAGGCTCGTGCGATCCGTGAGGGCTGATCGATCAGTACGTGAGAGAGGGCCCGGGCGGCGCGGCCTAGCGCTGCCCGGGCCCTGCTCTTACATCGAGGTGCCTGCTCCGGGTACTAGAGCTGGCCGCCGACGAAGACCGTGAGGTCGACGAGGCGGTTGGAGTAGCCCCACTCGTTGTCGTACCAGCCGAGGATCTTCACCGAGTTGCCCTCCTGGACCATGGTCAGGGAGGAGTCGAAGGTGCAGGACGACGGGTCGCCGACGATGTCCGAGGACACGATCGGGTCCTCGGTGTAGGTCAGGAAGCCCTTGAGGTCGCCGTCCTCGGAGGCCTTCTTGAACGCGGCGTTGACCTCGTCCTTGGTGACCTCGCGCTGCAGCGTCACGACGAGGTCGGTGGCGGAACCGGTCGGGACCGGGACGCGCATCGCGATGCCGTCGAGCTTGCCCTTGAGCTGCGGGAGGACCAGGGCGGTGGCCTTGGCGGCACCCGTCGTGGTCGGGATGATGTTCTCGGCGGCGGCGCGGGCGCGGCGCAGGTCCGAGTGCGGGAAGTCCAGGATGCGCTGGTCGTTGGTGTACGCGTGGACCGTCGTCATCAGACCCTTGACGATGCCGAAGTTCTCGTCGAGGACCTTGGCCATCGGCGCCACACAGTTGGTGGTGCAGGAGGCGTTCGAGATGACGTGGTGGTTCGCCGGGTCGTACTTGTCCTGGTTGACGCCCATCACGATCGTGATGTCCTCTTCCTTGGCCGGAGCCGAGATGAGGACCTTCTTGGCGCCGCCCGCGATGTGCTTCTCGGCGTCGGCCTTCTTGGTGAAGATGCCGGTCGACTCGATGACGATGTCGACGCCGAGGTCGCCCCACGGGATGTCGGCGGGGTTGCGCTCGGAGAGCACCTTGATGGTGTGGCCGTCGACGGTGATCGTGTCGGCGGTGTGCGACACCTCGGCCTTGAGGCGGCCCAGGATGGTGTCGTACTTGAGCAGGTGAGCGGTGGTCGCGGTGTCACCCAGGTCGTTGACAGCCACGATCTCGATGTCAGCACCCTGCTCCAGCAGCGCGCGGAAGTAGTTACGACCGATGCGGCCAAAGCCGTTGATGCCTACGCGGATCGTCACGAAACCGATCTCCTCGTTGGTACGCCGGCTGTAGATGCCGGCGAGTTGTATGGGATGTCCCCGACCGCCTACGACCCTACCTCCCTGGCGCCTCCTGAGTGACATCGAGAGGGCCCGTACACGGCAAGGCGGTCCGTACCCGCCAGTAGGGGTACGGACCGCCCGGCCCGGTGGATCGGGTCACCCGTGACGGCTACGCGACGTCACGGCGTGTTGACGAAGGGGAATCAGCCGCCCAGAGCCGCGAGCGCCTTTCCGAGCAGTGCCGTGCGGTCGGCCGCCGCGGTGACGTGCTCCAGGCCGAAGCCCAGCAGCACGGTGTCGTCCGTGGTGACACCTCCGTACGTCTGGAACAGCGCTCCGGTGCGCGCCCAGTCCTTGAGGACGGCCGGGCTGCCCGCCGGCGGTCCCGGGACGCGCCAGACGCCGAGGGACGTCTCGAAGCCCTCGGTCGCGGTGGCGGTGCCCCCGACGACGAGCGAGGCGTCGTCCGCGAGGACTCCGTGGCCGCCGCTGCTCGGGTCGGTGATGTAGCTCAGCGAGACCTCCACGGACTTCCCCGCGTACGCGCTCAGGTCGAACTCGACCTGCTGCCAGCCGTCCGACTCGCCCGTGAGGCTGTGCCAGGCGCCGCTGGTGCCCGTGCCCGTGCAGGCCGTGGCGCCCTGCGTCAGGTAGTGCTCCAGGAACGGGTGCTCGTTGAGCAGGAAGCCGGCCTCGCACTCGGCCGGGACGGTGGAACTCGTCGCGCCGCCCGCGTCGGGGAGCGTGGTCCAGTCCTCGGCCCCGGTGGTGTGGGCCTCCAGCACCGCGTGGTCGTAGCCGGGCTCGGTGTCCCACAGGATCCGGGTGCGCAGCGTCGGCTTGTCGGCCGCACTGACCCCGGTGAGGTCGATCGTGCGGGTGAGGCGCTTGTAGGCGTCGTCGGTGTGGACGGCGGCGGCCATGTAGGAGCCCGCGTAGGGCCCGTACGGGTTGACCGTCCCGGCGAACTGGCCGGCGCCCGCGCTCGCGAACTGCGGGTACTGGGCGACGGGCAGCGTGTCGGAGGTGACGCCGTACGCGCCGGCCGCGTTCAGCGGGTTGCCGGGCGCGTCGCCGAGGGCGCCGGTGAAGCCCGCGAGCTTCCCGGAGCCGTTGAAGCCGGTGGCGCCGGGGGTCGTCGTACGGGAGTAGGCGCCCAGGTAGTACTGGCTGAAGTCGTTCGAGAGGGTGCCGCCGCCGAGGTCGACGGTGCCGCCGGCCTGCTCGCCGGCCTCGATCAGCTTGCCGCCCTCGTTGAGGAAGGCGCGCAGCTGGAGCTGGGTGGCGTTGCCGGGCCGGTCGGCGCCCGTGTAGTGGACGACCGTGCCGAAGTGCTTGAGGACGCCGAGGGCGTCGGGGGCGCCCTGGGTGGCGACGTCCCAGACCAGGGGCTTGCGTCCGTTGGCCTTCAGGGCGTCGGCGTACTTCTGCGCCTGGGTCGCGGTCGCGCCCTCCTCGGCCACCACGAGGGTGTCGGCGCGCGGCCGCTCGGCCACGGTGTAGGTGAAGTGGGTGCTGGAGGTGGGCTTACCGCCGCGGGTCCGGCCGGTGAACCAGACCTCGACCTTGTCGCCCGTGTCGCCGTCCTTGACCTTGGCGCGGTATTCGTCGAAGTAGAGGTTGTCCTCGCCGCCGTAGGTCTCGCCGCCCTTCCACGGCCTGAGCGCCATGTCGTGCGTGCGTCCGCCGTTGACGCGGTACCTGAGCTCCTTGTCGCGGACCGACCTGCGGGCGACGACGGAGACCTCCTGGTCGGCGCCGCGCGCGTACGACGTCGAGAAGGCCGCGGGACTGAAGTCGGGCGCGTCGATGCCGACCGAGGAGGAGGGCCGGTCGGGGTGCGCGGCGGTCTCGGCGACGGAGAGCGCGAACGGGACGTTCTTGCGGAACTCCTGCTCGATCAGCTTCTCGTCGTCGGGGAACGTGAAGACCGAGGCGCAGTCGGCCGCGTTCCAGGCGTCGTCCGGGTAGAGGTTCGACGCGGTCTGGCAGGTCGACATCTCGGGGGTGAACATCCCCGTGCCGTTGACGTTGCTCGCGTGCCCGTCCGCTTCACCGTTGGTGGTGTAGAGCTCCGAGGAGACCTGCGGGTGGTAGCCCTCGACCGCCGAGTTCTCGGGGGTGCCGGCGAGCGCGCGGTAGAGCACATCGTCCGGGCTGGGCGTCGCCACCTGCCAGCCGACCCCGTACAGGAGCAGCTCGGCGGCGGAGTGGTAGTTGATGCCGTACGTGAAGCCGATGCGCTTCTCGAAGGTGTCCAGGGCCTTGGTCTCGGGCTCGGAGCCAGGGCTCGCGCCGCGGTAGGTCTGGCTGGTCGGGCTGGGGGACGAACCCTCGTCGTCGTAGCCCCACTTGTAGGGGAAGTTGCGGTTGAGGTCGACGCCGTCGCCGGTCGTGACGGCGCCGTCCCCGTTCACGTCCCGGAGGTTCTTGCGCCACTGCCGCTCGCCCTCGGGGGAGAACGTGAAGTCGTAGCCGTCGGGGTTGGCGGACAGCACGAACCACAGTTCCGTGGAGTCGACGAGCTTCTTGACCCGCTTGTCCGTGGAGTAGTTGTCCAGGTAGTAGTGCATCAGGCGGCGGGTCATCTCGGGCGTGATCCACTCGCGCGCGTGCTGGTTGGACAGGTACAGCACGGACGGCTTGGCGCCGTCCTTGGTCTTCTTGGCGCCCTTGGTCAGCTTGACCGCGAGGATGTCCTGGCCCTTGACGGTCTTGCCGATGGACACGACCTTGGTGAGGCCCGGGTGCTCCTGGCCGGTCCTGAGGATCTCCTCCCGGAGGTTCCCCTTGCCGCTGTACGGGCGGAACACGCCGTCGCCCGCCGCGGCCACGCGCGCCTCGGCCCGCGCCGACAGCTTGTGCTCGGTGAGCTCGACGCCCTGCTTCTCCAGCTTCTCGGCCTGCTTGTCGGTGAGGTAGACCTCGACCGACGCGGTGCCCTTGTCCGGCGCCTGTTCGCCGAGTTCGTGGGCATCCTGTCCGGCCGCGAGCAGCAGGGGTACCTGCTGCTTCGTGACCTCGGCGCGGAACACCTTGACGGCGTTCGCGTCCGGCTCGGGTGAACTGCCGTCCTGTGCCTGGGCGGCCGGGGCCAGGCCCGCACCGCCCAGCAGGAGCGCGCTCGCAGCGAGGATCGCTCTCGCTCTTCGTCTCATGAGTCCCCCTTGCACTGGTCCGCCACGGCGGCGAACAGAGCCAGGCTCATGACACTTCGTCATCAAGTCAAGGGCGCGCGGCCGATGGGCAGACGCCGGTGCCGACGTCCCAAGTGGGCGTCGGCACCGGCGTGTTGAGCTCTGTTCGTTTCGCGGAGCGGGCTGCGGGGGTCAGCCCACGAGGTTGTCGGCCATCTCCTCGGTGAGGTTGGACTCCGTGCTCGGGATGCCCAGGTCCTGGGCGCGCTTGTCGGCCATGGCGAGCAGTCGGCGGATACGGCCCGCGACGGCGTCCTTGGTCAGCGGCGGGTCGGCGAGCGCGCCCAGCTCCTCCAGGGAGGCCTGCTTGTGCTCCATGCGCAGCCGGCCGGCGGCGGCGAGGTGTTCGGGGACCTCCTCGCCGAGGATCTCCAGGGCGCGCTGCACGCGGGCCCCGGCGGCGACGGCGGCGCGAGCCGAGCGGCGCAGGTTGGCGTCGTCGAAGTTGGCGAGCCGGTTGGCGGTGGCGCGGACCTCGCGGCGCATCCGCCGCTCCTCCCAGGCGAGCACCGACTCGTGGGCGCCCAGACGGGTGAGGAGCGCGCCGATCGCGTCGCCGTCGCGTACGACCACACGGTCCACGCCGCGGACCTCGCGGGCCTTCGCCGCGATGGACAGCCGTCGGGCCGCGCCGACCAGTGCCAGCGCCGCCTCCGGGCCCGGGCAGGTCACCTCCAGGGAGGAGGAGCGCCCCGGCTCGGTGAGGGAGCCGTGCGCGAGGAAGGCTCCGCGCCAGGCTGCCTCGGCGTCGCAGGTGGCCCCCGAGACCACCTGCGGGGGCAGTCCGCGGATCGGCCGGCCGCGGCCGTCGACCAGGCCCGTCTGGCGGGCCAGCTGGTCGCCGCCCGCGACGACGCGCACGACGTAGCGCGAGCCGCGGCGCAGGCCGCCGGGCGCCATCACGATCAGTTCGGAACTGTGGCCGAAGATCTCCAGGATGTCCCGCTTCAGCCGGCGCGCCGCCATCGCGGTGTCCAGCTCCGCCTCGATCACAATCCGGCCGCTCACCAGGTGAAGGCCGCCCGCGAACCGCAGAATGGCGGAGACCTCCGCCTTTCTGCAGCAGGTCCGGGTGACGGGAAGCCGGGAGATCTCATCCTTCACCGCTGCCGTCATCGCCATGGGCCGATCCTTCCATGCATCCGAAAAATACGGTCGTACGCGGCGGCCAACAGCTCCGGGTCGTGCCGCGGAGTGCCGTCGGTCCGGGCCACCGGCGCCAGCTCGACCGCGGCGCCGAACCGCTTGGCGGCGTCGGTCAGTGACTCGCGGTCGGGCACGGCGGCCTCGTCGGCCAGCACCACGTCCAGGGCGAGTTTAGGGGCGTGTCGTCCCAAAACCTCCAAATGACGCTGCGGGGAGAAGCCATCGGTTTCTCCGGGCTGCGGCACGAGGTTCAGGGAGAGCACCCGGCGCGCCTTCGTCTGCGTCAGCGCGTCGAGCAGGTCGGGCACCAGCAGGTGCGGGATCACGGAGGAGAACCAGGACCCCGGGCCGAGCACCACCCAGTCCGCGTCCAGGACCGCTTCCACGGCCTCCGGAACTGCGGGCGGGCCGTGCGGCACGACGTGCACGGACTGCACCTCGCCGGGCGTGAGGGCGACGGTGGCCTGGCCGCGGACGGTGTCGACGTCGTCGGGCCGGTCCGGGTCGTGGCCCCTGACCAGGGCCTGCAATTCCAGGGGCACCGCCGACATGGGCAGCACCCGGCCCTGGGCGCCGAGCAGCCTGCCCACCAGGTCGAGGGCCTGGACGTGGTCGCCGAGCTGCTCCCACAGGGCGACGATCAGCAGGTTGCCGACCGCGTGCTCGTGCAGGTCGCCCTTGGACTGAAAGCGGTGCTGGATGACGCGGGCCCAGGTCTGGCCCCAGTCGTCGTCGCCGCACAGCGCGGCCAGCGCCTTGCGCAGGTCGCCGGGCGGCAGCACGCCCAGCTCGTCGCGCAGGCGCCCGCTGGAGCCGCCGTCATCGGCCACGGTGACGACGGCGGTGAGGTCGCCGGTGATCCGGCGCAGAGCGGCCAGGGAGGCGGACAGGCCCATGCCGCCGCCGAGGGCGACGACTTTGGGCTGGGCGGCGCGGCGGCGCGCCTTGCCGCCGCGGCGCTCGTCCACCGACCGGCGCAGCCTGCCCAGCCGCAGTGAACTTCCGGTCATTCGCGGCCCATGTCCCGGTGGACGACGACCGTCTCCACTCCCTCGGACGCCAGTCGGGCGGCGAGCCTCTCGGACGTGGCGACCGAGCGGTGCTTGCCGCCGGTGCAGCCGACCGCGATGGTCACGTAGCGCTTGCCCTCGCGCCGGTAGCCGGCGGCGATGAGCTGGAGCAGCTCGGTGTAGCGGTCGAGGAACTCCTTGGCACCGGGCTGGCTGAGGACGTAGGCCGCGACCTCCTCGTTCAGGCCGGTGAAGGGGCGCAGCTCCGGGACCCAGTGCGGGTTGGGCAGGAAGCGCATGTCCACGACCAGGTCGGCGTCGACCGGCAGGCCGTACTTGAAGCCGAAGGACATGACGGTCGCCCGCAGCTCGGGCTCCTCCTCGCCCGCGAACTGGGCGTCCATCTTGGCGCGCAGCTCGTGCACGTTCAGGCTGGAGGTGTCGATCACCAGGTCGGCGTCGCCACGCAGCTCGCGCAGCAGTTCGCGCTCGGCGGCGATGCCGTCGACGATGCGTCCGTCGCCCTGGAGGGGGTGCGGGCGGCGCACGGACTCGAAGCGGCGCACGAGCGCCTCGTCCGAGGACTCCAGGAAGACGATGCGCCGGGTGACGTGCCGTGCCTCCAGGTCGGCGAGCGACTCGCGCAGATTGTCGAAGAAGCGCCGGCCGCGTACGTCGACGACGACCGCGATCCTGGCGACGTTGCCCTGGGAGCGGGCGCCGAGCTCCACCATGGTGGGGATCAGGGCGGGCGGGAGGTTGTCCACGACGAACCAGCCGAGGTCCTCCAGGCACTTGGCCGCCGTCGACCTGCCGGCACCGGACATGCCGGAGATGATCACCAGCTCGGGGATGGCCGCCTCCGGGACCCCGGCCTTCTCGATGCCCGTACTCACCTGTGCTCCGTCTCCCTCGACGCCCTGCTCCTCGCCCGCGGCGTCCTGGCCCGGCGCGGGCTCCGGGTGGCCCTCGCTCGCTTCCTGGTGCGTCTCCCGGCCCTCGGCCGGGCGTTCTTCCTCAGCGTGCCGTTCGGTCATGTCTCCTGCCCCCGTCGCTCGTCCGAGGCGCCCGCGGACACGGGCTCCCCCGAGGGACCCGCGGTCGTCCCGGGTTCCTCTTCTTCCATGATCTCTCCAGTCGCCGTGTTGACGGCGGGTGCGGCCGGAGCCGCCTGGGCGAAGGCCACGGCGATCGCCTCGGCCGTCTTGCGGCCTATGCCGGGGACTTCACAGATCTGGTCGATTGTCGCGGACCGCAGCTTTTTCACCGAACCGAAATGCTTGATCAACGCTTGCTTGCGGCTCTCGCCCAGACCCGGCACGTCGTCCAGGGGGCTCGCCCGGAAGCGCTTGGCCCGCTTCGCGCGCTGGTAGGTGATCGCGAAGCGGTGGGCCTCGTCACGGACGCGCTGGAGGAGGTACAGCCCCTCGCTGGTTCGCGGCAGGACCACGGGGTCGTCCTCGCCGGGCACCCACACCTCCTCCAGGCGCTTGGCGAGGCCGCACACGGCGATGTCGTCGATGCCCAGCTCGTCCAGGGCCCGCTGCGCGGCGGCGACCTGGGGCCGGCCGCCGTCGACGACGATGAGCTGGGGCGGGTAGGCGAACCGCTTGGGGCGGCCGTCCTCCTCGGTGAGCTCGGCCGTGCCGTCGGCCCACTCCCCCGTCTTCTCCTTCTCGGCGAGGTAGCGCCGGAAGCGGCGGCCGATCACCTCGTGCATGGACCGGACGTCGTCCTGCCCCTCGAACCCCTTGATCTGGAAGCGCCGGTACTCGCTCTTGCGTGCCAGCCCGTCCTCGAAGACGACCATGGAGGCCACCACGTCGTCGCCCTGGAGGTGCGAGATGTCGTAGCACTCGATCCGCAGGGGCGCACTGCCCAGGTCCAGGGCCTCGGCGATCTCCTCCAGGGCACGCGAGCGCGTGGTCAGGTCGGAGGCCCGCTTGGTCTTGTGCAGCACCAGGGACTGCTGCGCGTTGCGCTGCACGGTCTCCATGAGCGCCTTCTTGTCCCCGCGCTGGGGGATGCGCAGCGACACGTTCGACCCGCGGCGCGCGGTGAGCCACTCCTGCACCGACTCCACGAGGTCGGGCAGCGCCGGGACGAGGACCTCCTTGGGCACGGAGTCGCCGCTCTCCTCGCCGTAGAGCTGCTGGAGCGCGTGCTCGACGAGGTCACCCGTGGTGACGGCCTCCACCTTGTCCGTGACCCAGCCGCGCTGGCCGCGCACCCGGCCGCCGCGGACGTGGAAGATCTGCACGGCCGCCTCCAGCTCGTCCTCGGCGACGGCCATCAGGTCGGCGTCGGTCGCGTCGGCGAGCACGACCGCGTTCTTCTCCATGGCCTTCTTCAGGGCCCCGATGTCGTCGCGCAGGCGGGCCGCCCGCTCGTACTCCATCTCCTCGGCCGCGTCGGTCATCTGCTGCTCCAGCCGGCGGATGTACGTCCCCGTACGGCCGGCCATGAAGTCGCAGAACTCCTCGGCCAGTTCGCCGTGCTCCTCGGGCGTGACCCGGCCCACGCAGGGCGCGGAGCACTTGCCGATGTAGCCGAGGAGGCAGGGGCGGCCGGTGCGGGCGGCGTTCTTGAAGACGCCCGCGGAGCACGTGCGCACGGGGAAGACGCGCAGCAGCAGGTCGACGGTGTCGCGGATGGCCCACGCGTGCCCGTACGGCCCGAAATAGCGCACGCCCTTGCGCTTGTGCCCACGCATCACCTGTACGCGTGGGAACTCCTCGTTCATGGTCACCGCGAGATAGGGGTAGCTCTTGTCGTCGCGGTACTTGACGTTGAACCGGGGGTCGAACTCCTTGATCCAGGAGTACTCCAGCTGCAGCGCCTCGACCTCCGTGGACACCACGGTCCACTCCACGGACGCGGCCGTCGTGACCATCGTGCGGGTGCGCGGGTGAAGGTTCGCCAGGTCCTGGAAGTAACTGTTCAGGCGCTGGCGCAGGCTCTTCGCCTTTCCGACGTAGATCACCCGGCGGTGCTCGTCGCGGAATTTGTAGACCCCGGGAGTGTCCGGGATCTCTCCCGGCTTGGGGCGGTAGCTGGAGGGGTCGGCCATGTCTCACACCCTACTGGCGAGGGGTGACAGCGTGACGGGGTCCCGGCCCCGCCTGTGGACGACGGCGGGTCCCGCCGGCCTGCCGGGCCGCATCGGCCCGCCTGGGCGACCCGCCCACCCCGGGGACGGTCGGTCCGATCCGCGCCGGCCGACCCGCCGGGACCCCCACGGGCTCGGCACGGCAGGGCACGGAGACACGATCAGCGGCGGCGTCGCCGCAGGGCCCACGTGACACACAGGACGAGGGCCACGAGGGCACCCGCTCCCGCCAGAGCCGAGACGACCGCGACGGCCGGACCGACGTCGTCCGTCTCCTTGTGTCGGTGAGTCCTGCCCCCGCCCGCTGCGGCTGCCTCCGTAGTCACGCGCCTCCGTTCGAAGCCGCGCGGGCCGGTGGCGCGATGGGCTTGATGGACGGATACCGGCGGTCTGGCAGCGGGGGCCATGCGGACCGTCGACGCGTGGGCGGGGGCGATCGGCGCGGCGGGGGCTGCGGAAGTGCGGGCAAGGGTGATCGTCCCGGCGGGGGCCGTGGACGCGCGTGTGGCGGCGGTGGGCGCGGTGGCTCGTGCGGGAGTGGGGACGAGGGCGGTGGTCGCGGCGGGGGCGGCCCACGCGCGCGTGGGGACGGTCGGCGCGGCGACGGCTACGGGGGCGGGGACGAGGGCGGTCGTCGCGGCGGGGGCTGTCCACGCGCGCATGGGGGCGGTCGGCCCGGCGACGGCTACGGGAGCGTGGACGAGGGCGGTCGTCGCGGCGGGGGCTGCCCACACGCACGCGGGGACGGTCGGCGCGGCGACGGCTACGGGAGTGGGGACGAGGGCGGTCGTCGCGGCGGGGGCTGCCCACACGCGCGTAGGGGCGGTCGGCCCGGCGCAGAGGGCCGCCAAGACGATCAGCGGGATGACCGTGTGGGCGACCGGGGCGACGATGAGCCTGCTGCGGCGCATCGCGTTCCTCCCGAGTGGGGTTCGAGGAGCGGAGCCGAACGCGTCCGGACACTGCGGTTGAGCATCAGGTGTTGTCGGGACTTGGTCAACACGCTTCAATGCGGTGGAACTTGGGACCGTGAACGACGCCGTACGGATGTGAACAATCCCCGCACGCCCACCAGGCGGTCCCCGGAACCCGCGCATACGGTCTGACCAGCCGTTTGTGAACATTCACAGAAAGGCCCGCGCATGCGGCACGGCACAGAGCACGTGGACCTCGTCCCGGCGGAACTGGAGACGGCCCTGCGGGGCGGCCCCTTCCACATCGCGCTGCGCGCCGCGATAGCCGCCCGCGGACTGCCGCTGCAACGCGTGCAGCACCACCTGTCGCGCTACGGCGTCAAGGTGGGCGTGACCAGCCTCAGTTACTGGCAGCAGGGCGCCCGGCGTCCGCAGCGCCCCGAGTCACTGCGTGCCGTGCGCGCGCTTGAGGAGATACTCCAGCTCCCGGACGAGTCACTGATCAGACTGCTCGCCAAGAGCGAGGAACTCCCGGGCTCGGACCGCCCGGCGAGCCGCTCCTACCGCGCCCTGGTGGAAGCGTCCGGAGTACTTGAACGCCTGCTCGGCGAACTGGAGTCCCCCCTCGACGGCGGCCTGCACACCATCGGCCACCACGAGCGGGTGCGCATCGGCGCCCACCGCGAACTGCGGGGCCGCGAGTCCCAGCACATCGTCCGCGCGCACAAGGACGGCGTCGACCGCTACGTGGCCATCCACCACGGCGACCCGGGGTGCGCTCCCAACCGGATGACCGTGCGCGCGCTCGAGAACTGCCGGACGGGCCGCGTGCGCTGGCACCACGACACCGGAGTCCTCGTGGCCGAGCTCCTCTTCGACACCCGGCTGCGCGCCGGCGACACCTTCCTCTTCCGCTACGGCTTCGACGACGGCACGGCCGGCGCGTCCAGCGAGTACCTCCGGGGGTTCAGTTTCGCCGGCGGCCAGTACGCGCTCCAAGTGCGCTTCGACGAGCGTGCGCTGCCGGTGCGCTGCCACCGGTTCACCCAGCACTCCGCGGCGGCACCCCGCGGTGGCCGCCAGGAACTCACGCTGAGCGGACAGCACCGCTCGGTTCACCTGGTGGAACAGCGCGTGCGGTCCGGCGTCGTGGGGATCGCCTGGGACTGGGACTAGCGCCGTCAGGCCGGCGGACCCGCGACGATCTTGCCGTTCCTCGTCTCCACGGACAGTTCGTGGAGCGGCTCGGTGGCGGGCGCGTCCAGCACCTTGCCCGTCCTCGCGTCGAACTCACTCCCGTGACAGGGGCAGATGAGGGTCGTCCCCGCCAGCTTGTTGATGGGGCACCCGGCGTGCGTACAGATCGTGCTGTACGCCTTCAGCGAGCCGTCCTCCGCCTGACTGACCACCACGTTGTGATCCCGGTACAGCTTGGCGCCCCCCTTCGGGACCTCGCTCTCCCCACCGAGCTCCACGGGAGCGGTCGGCGTCGGCGGGACCCCACCACCGTCGGCCCCCGACGAACAGGCGGCCACTCCGAGTCCCGCGACCGGCGCCACAGCGGCCCCTCGCAGAACGGTACGGCGACTCGCGGACGGACGGCCGGGCATGAGGTCTCCCCTGGTCGGCGGCATATGAGCGGTACGGCGCATCGACGATACCGGCATGGATCACTCCGGAACGGGCGGGGCCGAGATGGGGTGGAGGAGGGCGGACGGGAATGGGCGGCGGGAGGTGGGCTGGGGCGAGTGGGGCAAGTGGGGCGGGGGTGAGATGCGGTGGAGTGGGTTGTGGGGTGCGCGCGTAAACGTTTGCGTGAACCCATGCGCCTTCGTGGGCGTGTGACCTTGCGGAGATCGGCGGTTGGGTCGAGCGCGTAGACGCTTAGGTAAACGCATACGCAAACGCTTACGTAAGCGTTTACCTCGCCTGCGGGACAGCGCACGTTTGCTAGCGCCCCATCATCCCCGCCCCCGCCATCCACCCCCGCCCTTCAGCAGGTAAACGCTTACCTGCCCGCTGCGACGCGCACCGCGGAGACGCACCTCAATCCCGCTACGTAAACGCTTACGTAAACGTTTACGCCCCCATCTCCATGCGGTAAGTTCCGACCGGACGGGCCCGTAAGCCCCGGTCGGAAGGGGAACGCCATGGCAACGATGGTGGATGTCGCACGACACGCAGGAGTGTCGATCGCGACCGTCTCGCACGTCCTGAACGACTCGCGGCCGGTACGCCCCCAGACTCGTCAGGCGGTGCTCGACGCCATCGACGCGCTCGGGTACACGCACAACACGCTGGCCCGTTCGCTGGTGACCGCGCGCACCCGTTCGATCGGGCTGGCGGTGTCGGCCATCAGCAACCCGTACTTCACCGAGATCCTGCAGGGCGTGGAGGCCGGCGCGCTGGAGCACGGGTACAGCCTGCTCATCGCCGATCCGCACGACGATCCCGAGCACGAGCAGAAGGTCGTGCGGCTCCTGCACGAGCGGCGGGTCGACGGTCTGATCGTCGCTCCTTCCGCGGACCCGTCGAAGCTTCTGGGCTACCTCGGACGGCACGACGTACCGACGGTGTTCCTCGACCGGCTGGTTGACAGCGGACCCTCGGCGAAGGGACCGCACGCAGGCAGCGCGGGAGCAGACAGCGCCGACGACCACGAACCGTCGGCCACCCGGTACCGCTTCGACCAGATCAGTGCCGAGAACGCCGAGCCCATGCGGCAGTTGGTCGAGCATCTCACCGGTCTCGGTCACAAGCGGATCGGGCTCATCGCGGGCCTGCCAGGACTCAGCACCACGGCCGAGCGGATCTTCGGCTACCGCCACGGGCTCGCGGGCGCCGGGCTGCCCTACGACGAACGGCTCGTGGTGCACGGCGAGTCGCAGACCCGGGCCGCCGAACAGGCCACGGGCGCCCTGCTCTCGCTCGCGACGCCTCCCACGGCGCTGGTCACCGCCAACAACGCCATGACCATCGGGGCGTTGCGCGCGCTGAAGGACCTCGGGGTTTCGGTACCGGACGACCTGGCGCTGTGCTGCTTCGACGACTTCGCCTGGGCCGACCTCTTCGCGCCCCGGCTGACCGCGGTCGCCCAGCCGAGCAAGGAGATCGGGGCCCAGGCGGTCCGGCTGCTCCTGGAGCGTCTGGCCTCGCCAAAGCGGCCAGGACGGACCGTGCGGCTGCCATGCACGTTCGTCCACCGCAGCTCGTGCGGGTGCCCGGAGGACACGGGACCGGTACGCCCCGTTCTCCGTCCGACAACGTAACCGTTCAGGCCGGTCGGACCAGTTGAACCAGTCGGACCGGTCGCACCAGCCGCAGGAGTCAGAACCGCCGCACGAGCCGAACCAGTCGGACCAGTCAGACCAGTCGGACCGCTGAGCCCACTCGGAGCGCTCAGTTCAGTCAGACCCGTCGCGGACCCGTACCAGACCCCGTAGAAGCATGAGTTGGACCGCACATACCTACCGCCGTATGAGAGGACCCCTGTCGTGATCGTCGTCGCCGGTGAGGCTCTGATCGACCTGGTCCCGCAGGGTGCGGGCGCGCTCGTGAGCCTGTCGCCCCGACGCGGTGGCGGCCCCTACAACACCGCCGTGGCCTTGGGGCGCCTCGGCTCCCCCACCGCCTTCTGCTCCCGCGTCTCGACCGACGTCTACGGTGACGCGCTGCTGGACGGTCTGCGCGAGGCGGACGTCGACGTGTCGTCGGTGCAACGGGGTTCCGAGCCGACCACGCTGGCCCTGGCCTCGGTCGGCGCGGACGGTTCGGCCGCGTACTCCTTCTACGTCGAGGGCACGGCCGACCGCCTGTTCGCGGCGCCCGACCGTCTCCCACACGGCACGACCGCGGTGTCCTTCGGGACCTGCTCGCTCGTCCTCGAACCCGGCGCGAGCGCGTACGAGAAGCTGATGCGGACCGCCGCCGCGAGCGGGGTGTTCACCGCGCTCGATCCGAACATCCGGGCGGTGCTGATTCCCGACGCGGACGCCTACCGCGCCCGGTTCAAGAGCTGGCTGCCGTCGGTCTCGCTGCTCAAGCTGTCGGCGGAGGACGCCGAGTGGCTCGGCGGCACCCCGGCCGAGTGGCTGGCCGCGGGCCCCGCCGCCGTCGTGGTCACGCGAGGCGGGGAGGGTCTGACCGTGTTCACCCGCGACGGCTCGGTGCACTCCGTTCCCGGTGAGCCGGTCACCGTCGTGGACACGATCGGCGCCGGTGACACGGTGAACGCGGCGCTGCTGCACGGCCTCGCCGTCCGAGACGCCCTGTCACCGGCGGCGCTGGCCGGTCTGGGCCCCGACGGCTGGACGGAACTGCTGACGTTCGCAGCCCGGGCCGCGGCTATCACCTGTTCACGCGCGGGCGCGGAACCGCCGTACGCCTCGGAACTGGGCGACCTGTAGGCCGAGCGCGGACGGAGGCGGGCAAGCCCGCCGACGCGCCCGGATGATCAGTGCGGCCGACCCCGCAACGCGACGCGGCGCCCCACGGGAGGTCCCGTTGGGCGCCGCGTCGTTGCCGGTGCGAGAGGCGATGGACGCCGCCCGCCCTGTCGGTCAGGCCTTGGCGGCCCGCGTGGTCTTCTTCGCGGGGGCCGCCTTCGTGGCCGTCTTCTTGACGGGCGCCTTCTCCGCCGCGGCCTTCTTCGTCGCGGCGGCCGTCTTCTTCGCGGCCGTGCCGACGGCCTTGGTGGCCGTCTTCCGGGCCGTCGACCCCGCCGCCACCGTCTTCCTGGCGGTCTTGCGCGGAGCCTTCACCGAGCTGCCGTCGCTGATCCGCTCGGCGCCGAGGATCTCGCGCAGGAACTTGCCGGTGTGGCTGGCCGGGACCCCGGCGACCTGCTCGGGTGTGCCTTCGGCGATGACCAGGCCACCGCCGCTGCCACCCTCGGGACCCATGTCGATGACCCAGTCGGCGGTCTTGACGACGTCGAGGTTGTGCTCGATGACGATGACCGTGTTGCCCTTGTCGACCAGACCCGAGAGGACCGTGATCAGCTTGCTGATGTCCTCGAAGTGCAGACCGGTGGTCGGCTCGTCGAGCACGTACACCGTGCGACCCGTGGACCGCTTCTGCAGTTCGCTCGCGAGCTTGACGCGCTGGGCCTCGCCGCCGGACAGCGTCGGCGCGGACTGGCCGAGGCGTACGTAGCCGAGACCGACGTCGTTGAGCGTCCTGAGGTGGCGGGAGATCGCGGGGACGGCCTCGAAGAAGTCCAGGGCCTCCTCGATCGGCATGTCGAGGACCTCGGCGATGGACTTGCCCTTGTAGTGGACGTCCAGGGTCTCCCGGTTGTAGCGCGCCCCGTGGCAGACCTCGCAGGGGACGTACACATCCGGAAGGAAGTTCATCTCGATCTTGATGGTGCCGTCGCCGGAGCAGTTCTCGCAGCGGCCGCCCTTGACGTTGAAGGAGAAGCGGCCCGGGAGGTAGCCCCGGACCTTCGCCTCGGTCGTCTCGGCGAACAGCCTGCGGACGTGGTCGAAGACTCCGGTGTACGTCGCCGGGTTCGACCGGGGCGTCCGGCCGATGGGCGACTGGTCGACGTGCACGACCTTGTCGACGAGGTCGTCGCCCTCCACGCGCGTGTGCCGGCCGGGCACGTTCCTCGCGCCGTTCAGCTCGCGGGCGAGGTGGGTGTAGAGGATGTCGTTGACCAGGGTCGACTTTCCGGAACCCGAGACGCCCGTGACGGCGGTGAGCACGCCGAGCGGGAAGGACACGTCGATGTCCTGGAGGTTGTTCTCCCGGGCACCGTGCACCGTGAGGCTGCGGCTCGGGTCGGTGGGACGCCGGACGTCCGGGAGAACGATCTCCCGCTTGCCCGACAGGTACTGCCCGGTGACCGAGTCGTCGTTGGCGAGGAGTTCCTTGAGGGAACCGCTGTGCACGACCTTGCCGCCGTGCTCGCCCGCGCCGGGGCCGATGTCGACCACCCAGTCCGCGACCTTGATGGTGTCCTCGTCGTGCTCGACGACGATGAGCGTGTTGCCCATGTCGCGCAGGCGGACCAGGGTCTCGATCAGGCGGTGGTTGTCACGCTGGTGCAGGCCGATGGACGGCTCGTCCAGGACGTACAGGACGCCCACGAGACCCGAGCCGATCTGCGTCGCCAGGCGGATGCGCTGGGCCTCGCCGCCGGAAAGGGTGCCGGCCGCGCGGTTAAGTGAGAGGTAGTCCAGGCCGACGTCGACCAGGAAGCGCAGCCGTTCGTTGACCTCCTTGAGGACGCGCTCGGCGATCTTCTTGTCGCGGGCGTTGAGCTTGAGCTTGCCCAGGAAGTCCGCGCAGTCGCTGATGGACATCGCGGAGACCTCGGCGATGGACTTCTCCATGACCGTGACGGCGAGGACGATCGGCTTGAGGCGCGTGCCCTGGCAGGTGGGGCAGGGCACCTCGCGCATGTAGCCCTCGAAGCGCTCGCGGCTCGCGTCGCTCTCGGCCTCGCTGTGCCGCCGCTTGACGAACGGAACGGCGCCCTCGAAGGGGGTGGTGTAGACCCGCTCACGCCCGTACCTGTTGCGGTAGCGGACCTCGATCTGGGTCTTGTGCCCGTGCAGCAGCGCCTTCCTGGCGCGCTGCGGGAGACCGGCGAAGGGGATGTCGGTCCGGAATCCCAGGGCGTCCGCGAGGGCTCCGACGAGACGGCCGAAGTAGTCCTTGGTGTGCCCGTGCGACCAGGGGTGGATGGCGCCCTCGTCGAGGGACTTGTCCTCATCCGGGACGATCAGCTCGGGGTCGACCTCCATGCGCGTACCGATACCGGTGCACTCGGGGCATGCGCCGAACGGCGAGTTGAAGGAGAAGGAGCGGGGCTCCAGCTCCTCGAAGGACAGGTCGTCGTAGGGGCAGTACAGGTGCTCCGAGTACATGCGCTCGCGCTCGGGGTCGTCGGCGGGGAGGTCGACGAAGTCGAGGACGACCATGCCGCCGGAGAGCCCGAGGGCGGTCTCCACGGAGTCCGTGAGGCGCCGCTTGGCGCCGTCCTTCACCGTGAGGCGGTCGACGACCACCTCGATGGTGTGCTTCTCCTGCTTCTTGAGCGTGGGCGGCTCGGTGAGCTGGATCGTCTCGCCGTCCACCCGGGCACGGCTGTACCCCTTGGTCTGGAGATCGGCGAAGAGGTCGACGAACTCGCCCTTGCGCTCGCGCACCAGCGGCGACAGCACCTGGAAGCGGCTGCCCTCCGGCAGCTCCAGGACCTTGTCGACGATCGCCTGCGGCGACTGGCGGGAGATCGGCCGGCCGCACTCGGGACAGTGCGGCTTGCCGATGCGCGCGAAGAGCAGGCGCAGGTAGTCGTAGACCTCGGTGATGGTGCCGACCGTCGAGCGCGGGTTGCGCGAGGTCGACTTCTGGTCGATGGAGACAGCCGGGGAGAGCCCCTCGATGAAGTCGACGTCCGGCTTGTCCATCTGGCCGAGGAACTGCCGGGCGTACGACGACAGCGACTCGACGTACCGCCGCTGGCCCTCGGCGAAGATCGTGTCGAAGGCGAGGGAGGACTTGCCCGACCCCGACAGGCCCGTGAAGACGATGAGCGAGTCGCGCGGGAGGTCGAGCGAGACATTCTTCAGATTGTGCTCGCGCGCTCCACGGACGATGAGACGGTCGGCCACGCCGGTCCGCACCTTTCTTGAGAGAAGTGACAGGGGCGAGGCCCCGTCTTTTTCAGACTAGGGGGAGCCACTGACAACGCCGGGTCGGTTCCCATGGTTGGTAACAATCCCGGGCTCTCCAGCATGCCCGACGCCACCGACGACCATATAGCACGTGCATTCGATTAGCGGCGATGGTCCGGCACCTTCACCCGAACGTGTGGCGCAGCTATCGTCGGGGCCATGAACGATCATGTGCGCGACCTGGCGTCTGTACGTGACGCGACCGAACGGCTGCTCAGCGCAGCCGCCCGACTGGACAACGCCGCAGTGACCGAGTCGTCACGGCTGCCCGGCTGGAGCCGCGGCCATGTCCTCGCCCATCTCGCCCGCAACGCGGACGCGCTCGTGAACGTCCTCTCCGGACGCCCCATGTACGTCTCGGGGGACGCGAGGGACGCGGACATCGAGCGGGACGCGCCGCGTCCCCTCGCCGAGCAGCTCGCGGACGTGCGGGACAGCGCGGCCCGCTTCCAGGAGGCCGGTGACGCGCCGGCGGACTGGTCCCGCACGGTGGAGCTGCGCAACGGCGTGACGGACTCGGCGTCCCGGGTGCCGTTCCGCCGGTGGGCCGAGGTCGAGCTGCACCACGTGGACCTCGGCATCGGGTACGAGCTGGAGGATCTTCCGCCGGAGTTCACGGAGCGGGAGATCGAGTTCCTCGCCGACCGTTTCGCCGGGCGTCCCGAGGTGCCCGCCACGCGTGTCACGGACTCCACGCGCGCGTGGAGCACGGGGCGCGACCGGCAGGGCGCTCCGGAGGTCACGGTGACCGGTCCCGCGCCCGCTCTCCTCGGCTGGCTGTCGGGGCGCCGCGACGGGTCCGGACTGACGGTCGGCGGTGGCCAGCTCCCGACCCTGCCGCCGCTATAGGCTGCCTTCATGACGTACAGCGGAGCGGTGAAGGTCGGCGGGCCCGCCGATGTGCACGAGCTGTCGGACCTGATGATCTCCAAGGTCGCGGTCGGCCCCATGGACAACAACGCCTATCTGCTGCGCTGCCGGGCCACCGGCGAGCAGCTGCTGATCGACGCGGCGAACGACGCCTCGACGCTGCTCACGCTGATCGGTGACGACGGCATCGCGTCCGTCGTCACCA
The DNA here is from genome assembly GCF_053611025.1 of Streptomyces sp. NPDC054842. Lineage (NCBI taxonomy): Bacteria > Bacillati > Actinomycetota > Actinomycetes > Kitasatosporales > Streptomycetaceae > Streptomyces > Streptomyces sp. NPDC054842. The sequence goes on along the minus strand of NZ_JBSGZN010000033.1, from coordinate 55,470 downwards.
CCCATCGGCACGGCGACCACTGGCAGGCTCTCGCGGAGGTCGTGGCGGCCACCGGCGCGCGCACCTGCGCGGGCCGCGACGACGCCGAGGGCATCCCGGTGCCGACCGACGTCCTCGTGGACGACGGCGACACCGTCCGGGTGGGGCGCGTGGAACTCACGGCACGCCACCTGGTGGGCCACACTCCCGGTTCGATCGCCCTCGTGTACGACGATCCGCACGGGCACGCACATGTGTTCACCGGGGACTGCCTCTTCCCGGGGGGTGTGGGCAACACACGTAAGGACCCGAAGGCGTTCGCCAGCCTCATCGACGACGTGGAGACCAAGATCTTCGCCCCGCTGTCGGACGAGACCTGGGTCTACCCGGGGCACGGCAACGACACGACGCTGGGCGCCGAGCGTCCCCACCTGCCGGAGTGGCGCGCCCGGGGCTGGTGAGCCGCCCCCGGTGCCGGTGAGACGCTCCAGGCCGGGCTGCCGGATGAGCGGGGCCGGGCGGTGAGTCGTACCTCTGCGATTGCGGCGGCCGGGGCGGCGGGCTTCGCGGTCACCTGGTGCATCGGCAGGTGGCCTCGGACGCCGGATGACCTCGTGCGTCCGGCGACTTCGAAACGCCGGTGATCTCTGGCGTCCGACGACACCGGGTATACAGGTGGCCTCGGGCGTCCACGACCGGGTGTCGAGTGACTCCGGGCGTCCGCAGACCTCGTACGCGCCCGCGCGCCCCGTGTGAAGCGAACGCACGCGCCGGTGGGACTCACGCGCTCCCGGCGCGCGCAGTGGTGCAGTCCACTGGAGACTGCCCGCGCAGGAAGACGGCTTCTGCTCGGACAGGCCGCCGGCCCCTCGGTTCCCCGCCCTCGGCCGGCGGCCCCGACGCCGGCCTCAGCCCAGGATCGCTTGCCGGCCACTTACCACCTCTCGCCCGGCCGCTGACCGCCGCTCGCCCGACCGCTGGCCGCCCCTCGCCGATCACCAACACCGTGCGCCCTGGCGGCGTTCACAGGGCTGCAACACCCGTTCCCACTATGCGGACAGTTCCTGTCGTGACCTGGACAGACAGGTCGCCGCGCTGTCACTCTCCCGCCATGTCTCTCGCCCAACGCGCCCTGCGCCGCTCCGCGTCCGCCGCCACCGTCGCCCTGCTCTCCGTCGCCGTGGCCTGTGCGCCGCAGCCGGAGGAGAAGGCGAACGACAAGGCCAGCGGAAGTGCCTCGAAGGCCTGCGAGAAGGCCGAGTTGAGCACCGAGACCGCGGGGAAGCTGACAGTCGCGACCGACGAGCCGGCCTACGAGCCCTGGTTCAAGGACGGCAAGCCGGCGAACGGCGAGGGCTTCGAGTCGGCGGTCGCGTACGCCGTCGCGCGGCAGCTCGGCTTCGCCAAGGGCGACGTCGTCTGGCAGACGGTCCCCTACAACAAGGCTTTCGCGCCCGGCGAGAAAACCTTCGACTTCGACATCAACCAGGTGTCGATCAGTGCCGAGCGCAGGAAGGCCGTGGGCTTCTCGTCCGGCTACTACGACGTCCGCCAGGCCGTCATCGCGCTCAAGGGGTCGAAGGCGGCGAAGGCGAAGAGCCTCGCGGACCTCAAGGGCGTGAAGCTGGGCGCACAGGTCGGCACCACCAGCCTGGACTACATCGACGACGTGGTGAAGCCGGCCCGGCAGCCCGCCGCGTACGCCAAGAACGACCAGGCCAAGTCCGCGCTCAAGAACGGCCAGGTCGACGCCATCGTCACCGACCTGCCGACCGCCTTCTACATCACGGCGGCCGAGGTGACGGACGCGAGGATCGTCGGCCAGTTCGAGAACCAGGGCGGCACACCCGAGCAGTTCGGGCTCGTCCTTGACAAGGGCAGCGCGCTGACCTCGTGCGTGACCGGCGCCGTCGACGCCCTTCGCAAGGACGGCACGCTGGCGCGGATAGAGAAGCAGTGGCTGTCCGACGCCGTCGACGCCCCGGTCCTCAGGTGACGCTCACCAAGGAGGAGTCCGGCGAGGACTCCGGCGACAGCCCGGGCGAGGAGGGCACGCGGGACCCTTATGTGCCCTCCCCGCGGCGCGTCGAGCGGGAGCGCCACAAGCGCGCCCGCGCCCGCCGCGCCACGGCGATCGCCGCCCTGTCCACCCTCGTCACCGGTGTCGCCCTGTACGTCGTGGTCGTCAGCGCCCCGGGCTGGCCGCGCACCAAGGAGACCTTCTTCGACGCGCGGTACGCGCGCGAGGCGCTCCCCAAGGTTCTCGACGGGCTGTGGCTCAACGTCCGGCTGCTGCTGGTCTGCGGCGCGGCGGTCCTCGTCCTCGGCATGCTGATCGCGATCGCCCGCACGCTGCGCGGCCCGGTGTTCTTCCCGTTGCGCGCGCTGGCCGCCGCCTACACGGACTTCTTCCGCGGCCTGCCGCTGATCATCAACCTGATGATCGTGGTCCTCGGCGTCCCGGCGCTGCGCCTCCAGGGCGTGACGGTGGACCCGGTGGTGCTGGGCGGCACGGCGCTCACGCTGACGTACTCGGCGTACGTGGCCGAGGTGTTCCGCGCCGGGATCGAGTCCGTCCACCCCTCGCAGCGCGCCGCCGCCCGCTCGCTCGGTCTCACCAACCGGCAGGCGCTGCGGCACGTGGTGCTGCCCCAGGCCGTACGCCGCCAGGTGCCGCCCCTGCTGAACGACCTGGTGTCGCTCCAGAAGGACACCGGTCTCGTGTCGATCGGCGGTGCGGTGGACGCGGTGCGCGCCGCCGACATCATCGTGGGCCGCAGCCTCAACTACACGCCGTACATCGTCGCCGGCCTGGTGTTCGTCGCGCTGACCATCCCCATGACCCGCCTCACGGACTGGGTGACGGCACGGATGGACCGCCGGCGGGCGCAGGGAGGATCCCTGTGAGCAACTCCCCCGTCCTGCGCATGGAGTCCGTCCGCAAGACCTTCGGCGAGTCCGTGGTCCTGCGCGACGTCGACCTGGAGGTCGCCCCGCACACGGTGACCGCGCTGATCGGCGCCTCGGGTTCCGGCAAGTCGACCCTGCTGCGCTGCGCGAACCTGCTGGAGGAGATCGACGACGGCGCCATCTGGCTGGACGAGGAGGAGATCACCGACCCGCGCGCCGACCAGGACGCGGTACGCCGGCGGATCGGCGTGGTCTTCCAGGCGTACAACCTGTTCCCGCACATGACCGTGCTGGAGAACATCACCCTCGCCCCGCGGCGCGTGCACCGCGTGAGCCGGTCGCGGGCCGAGGAGCACGCCCGTGAGCTGCTCGACCGGCTGGGGCTCGGCGCGAAGGCGGACGAGTACCCGGACCGGCTGAGCGGCGGTCAGCAGCAGCGGGCCGCGATCGTCCGCGCGCTGGCCGTACGCCCCCGGCTGCTGCTCCTCGACGAGATCACCGCCGCCCTCGACCCGGAGCTGGTGGGGGAAGTCCTCGCCGTCGTGCGGGACTTGAAGGACGAGGGCATGACCATGGTGCTGGCCACGCACGAGATGGGCTTCGCCCGCGAGGTCGCCGACCAGGTGTGCTTCCTCGACGGCGGCGTGATCCTCGAACGCGGCACGTCCGACGAGGTGTTCGGCAGCCCGCGCCAGGAACGGACCCGGCAGTTCCTGCGACGCATCGTGGAGGCCGGCCGGCTCTGAGCGCCACGGTGCCGCCGTGGTCGCGCGGCCGGCCGCCGACTGTGGGACCGCCTGGGGTCAGGCCTCCGCGCGGCCCGTTCCCGCGAGGGCCGCGATCCGCTCCACCCCGAACGCGTACCCCTGCACGCCGCATCCCGCGATCACACCGTCGGCGCGCTGCGAGACGTACGAGTGGTGCCGGAACTCCTCACGCTGGTGGATGTTGGAGATGTGGACCTCCACCACCGGCAGTCCGTCACAGGTGTTGAGCGCGTCCAGGATGGCGACGGAGGTGTGCGAGTAGGCGGCCGGGTTGATCACGATGCCGCTGTGGTTCAGGCGGGCCTCGTGAATCCAGTCGACCAGCTCGCCCTCGTGATTGGACTGCCGGAAGTCCACCGTGCCGCCGTGCGCGGCCGCGGTCTTGGCGCACAGGGCCTCGACGTCGGCGAGGGTGTCGGAGCCGTAGATCTCCGGCTGGCGCTGCCCGAGGAGGTTCAGATTGGGCCCGTTGAGGATCATGATCGGGGCGTGGGCGAGGGTGCGGGGCACGGTTCCTCCGGTCCTTGCGGGTCTGCCGGCCCGTTCAGGACCGCTGCTCGGACCCGGTTTATCACGATGCGCCGCGAGGCCGGCCGCCCGTACCCTCTCGCCATGACGACGCCCGTCCACCCTCCGAAGCCCGTGCCCGGCGACCGGGTGGCCGTGCTCTCGCCGTCCTCCGGTCTGCCGGGGCTCCTGCCGCTCCCCTACGAACTCGGATTGCTGCGCCTGCGCGAGGACTTCGGCCTGGAGCCGGTCGAGTACCCGACCACCCGGAGGATGGGCGCGACGCCCCAGGAACGCGCCGCCGACCTCCACGCCGCGTTCGCCGACCCGGCCGTCAAGGCGGTGATCGCCTCGATCGGCGGCGACGACCAGATCACCGTGCTGCCGCACCTGGACCGCGAGTTGATCCGGGCGAACCCCAAACCGTTCTTCGGCATGAGCGACAACACGAACCTGCTCGTGTACCTCTGGAACACGGGGATCGTCTCCTTCCACGGGGCGAGCGTCATGTGCGAGCTGGGCCGTCCCGGCGCCATGGCCGAGCTGACCGCCGAGTCGCTGAGGGCCGCGCTCTTCACCAGCGGGCCCTACGAGTTGCGGCCCGCCGACCGCTTCACCGACATCGACCGCCCCTGGGACGACCCGTCCACCTTCGAGAGCGAGCCCGAGACGCGGCCGGGCGACGGCTGGCACTGGCACCGCCCGGTCCGGGTCGTCGAGGGGCGTTCCTGGGGAGGCAACCTCGAGATCCTGTCCTGGCTGCTGATGGCCGACCGCGAGATCGCCGCCGATCCCGCCGTGTACGACGGTCATGTGCTGCTGCTGGAGACCTCCGAGGACCTGCCGAGGGCTCGCGCCGTGTTCGCGATCCTGCGCTGCATGGGTGAGCGCGGTCTCCTCCGGCGCTTCCCCGCCCTGCTGATGGGCCGCCCCAAGGCGTGGTCCTTCGAGCAGCCCAACGACGGTGCAGCGCGGGCCCGTTACGTCAGGGAGCAGCACGAGGCGGTGCTGAAGGCGGTCGACATGTATGCGCCGGACATGATGGTCGTCCTCGATGTGGACTTCGGTCACACCGATCCGCAGGTGGTCCTCCCCTACGGCGGCACGATCCGTGTCGACGGCCCGGCCCGGCGCATCACCGTCACCTACTGAGTTCTTCCGCACCTCCACGCGCCCCCGTAACCGTCGGTCACTCTGGGTAGTTGACGCTCCATGCGCGACGTACGCTCCGTGAGGGCGCCCTCCATGCTCAGGCTCGCGGCCGCCTCCCTCGCCGGGACGGCCATCGAGTTCTACGACTTCTTCGTCTACGGCACCGCCGCCGCCCTGGTCCTCGGTCCGCTGTTCTTCCCGACGTTCTCTCCGCTCGCGGGGACACTGGCGGCCTTCGGGACGTTCGCGGTCGGCTTCGTCGCCCGCCCTCTGGGGTCCGTGCTCTTCGGCCACCTCGGGGACCGCCGGGGCCGACGGCCCGTGCTGGTCGCCTCGCTGCTGCTCACCGGCGCCGCGACGGTCGCCGTGGGGTGCGTCCCGGCGTACGAGTCGATCGGTGTCGCCGCCCCGGTGCTCCTCCTCGTGCTGCGCTTCCTCCAGGGACTCGGGCTCGGCGGGGAGTGGGGCGGGGCGGTGCTGCTGACCGCCGAGCACGCGCCCGCCGACCGGCGCGGGCTGTGGTCGAGCTTCCCGCAGATGGGCCCCTCCCTGGGGTTCGTCCTGGCCAACGGCGTGATGCTGGTACTGTCCGCGACCTTGTCCGACGCGCAGTTCGCGGCCTGGGGCTGGCGGGTGCCGTTCTGGGCGGCCGGTGTCCTGGCGGTGGCCGGTCTGTGGCTGCGCAGCTCGCTCCGGGAGAGCCCGCAGTTCCTCGAACTGCGCGAGCACGCGCGCATGCCGCTCGCCGAAGTGGTGCGCGGCCACTGGCGGCTCGTCCTGCTGACGGCGGGGGGCCTCGCGGTGGGCTATGCCGTCTTCTACGCGGTGACGACGTGGGCTCTCGCCTACGGCGTCGAACGGCTCGGGGTGAGCCGTACCGTCATGCTCGCCTGCATCATGGCCGCCGTCGTGGTGAAGGGCGCGCTGACACCCCTGGCGGCGATGCTCGGCGACCGCTACGGGCGACGGCCGCTGTGCCTCGCGGGCAGCGGCGCCGCCGCGCTGTGGATGTTCCCGATGGTCGGGCTGCTGTCCACCGGCGAACCGCTGCTGATGTTCCTCGGGTTCCTGGTGGCGCTGCTCGCCTTCATCACCATGTTCGCGGTGATCGCCGCGTACCTGCCGGAGCTGTACGAGCCCCGGGTCCGCTGCACCGGCGCCGCCGTGGGCTACAACCTGGGCGGCGTCCTCGGGGGTGCCCTGACGCCCGTCGTCGCGACCGCGGTGGCGCGGGGTGACGGGGTCCCCTGGGGTGTCGCGGCGTATCTGACGGCGATCGCGCTGCTGAGTCTCGGGTGCTTCGCCCTGCTGCCCGAGACGCGGCCGGTCGCCCGCCTGGCCGTCGTGAAGGTCGCGGACTGATCGTCGCGGAGATCGGCGGGGTTCCCCGCGAAAGGGCCTACGGGTTGACCGCGAGCTCCAGGTAGGCCGCGAAGAGGACCAGGTGGACGCCTCCCTGCAGCGGGGTCGCGCGGCCGGGTACGACCGTCAGGGAACTCACGACGACGGTCAGCGCGAGCAGCACCATGTGGAGGGGGTCCAGGCCGAGCACCAAGGGCCCCGACAGCCAGATGGACGCGAGAGCGACCGCGGGGATGGTCAGCCCGATGCTGGCCATCGCGGATCCGAGTGCCAGGTTCAGGCTCGTCTGCACACGGTCGCGGCGGGCCGACCGCAGCGCGGCGATGGTCTCGGGGAGCAGCACGAGGAGCGCGATGATCACGCCGACCACGGCCTGTGGCATCCCGGCGGCGTCCACCCCGGACTCGATGGTGGGCGAGACTCCCTTGGCGAGCCCGACCACCCCGACGAGGGCGAGGCCGAGCAGCGCCAGGCTGACGCCGGCCGTCTGCGCGGTCGGTCTGTCGGTGTGGTCGTCCGTGGTGATGACCACACCCTGCCGGGTGATCGGGAGGAAGTAGTCCCGGTGGCGCACGGTCTGCGTCGAGACGAACAGCCCGTACAGGACCAGCGAGGCGAGGGCGGCGAAGGTCAGCTGAGCCGAGGAGAACTCCGGTCCCGGCTTGCTCGTGGTGAACGTCGGCAGCACCAGGCTGAGCGTGGCCAGCGTCGCCACCGTCGCCAGGGCGGCGCCGGTTCCCTCAGCGTTGAAGACGGCGAGACCGTGCCGCAGCGAGGCGACGAGAAGGCTCAGGCCGACGATGCCGTTGCAGGTGATCATCACCGCCGCGAACACCGTGTCCCTGGCCAGCGTGGAACTCTTGTCGCCGCCGTCCACCATCAGGGTGACGATCAGCGCGACCTCGATGACGGTGACCGCGACGGCGAGCACCAGTGAACCGAACGGTTCACCGACGCGGTGCGCGACCACCTCGGCGTGGTGGACCGCCGCCAGGACCGCGCCCGCGAGGACCAGGGTCACGACCGCCACGACGGCGCCGGGCAGATCACGTCCCCAGGTGAACACCAGCAGGACGACAGCTACCGCCGGGACGACGGCCGTCCACTGTGTCGCGAGCGACCGGAGCCGAACGATCATGCAGCGATCGTCCCAGACGCACCCGGGCCCTGCACTTTCGATGACAGGGTGCCCGCCGGGGTGCCCACCGGGCTCCGCTCGGCGGCGGAACCCGGCCCCCCACTTCCTCGTTGCGGGTGAACGCTCAGGAGCGGGGCCTGCGGCTGGAGCCGTGCCGGCACGGGACCGGCGGCGGCTGCTATCCGGTACGGAACCGGCGGCGGGAACTGTGCCGGTACGGGGCTGGCGGCGGGGCGCCGACGCCCTCGAACCGGCGCAGGGACGGCGGCGGCGCGTGCCGCCCGCCGTCCTCGGTCGCCCCCGTCCGGTGCGGACGAGGGCGACCACCGTCGTCATGCGCGGACGGGGCGACCACCTTCATGGACCAGGACGATCATCGTCGTGGGCCGGGTCAGACGTCGATGCTGTCCTTCTCCGGGCTGCGGGCCGTCTCGGTCTCCTCCCGTGCCTGTTTCCTGGAGGCGATCAGGCTGGTGATCGTGGTGACGATCAGGACCGCGCAGATGACGCCCAGGGACACCGGTATGGAGATCTCGGGAACGTGCACGCCGGACTCGTGCAGTGCGTGCAGCACCAGCTTCACGCCGATGAAGCCGAGGATCACGGACAGGCCGTAGCTGAGGTGGACCAGCTTCTTCAGCAGACCGCCGATGAGGAAGTACAGCTGCCGCAGGCCCATCAGCGCGAACGCGTTGGCCGTGAAGACGATGTACGGGTCCTGGGTCAGGCCGAAGATGGCGGGAATCGAGTCGAGCGCGAACAGCACGTCGGTGGTGCCGATCGCGAGCATCACGACCAGCATCGGCGTCATGACGCGCTTGCCGTTCTGCCGGATCCAGAGCTTGGTGCCGTGATAGCGGTCGGCCACTCCGAAGCGGCGCTCGGCGGCCTTCAGCAGCCGGTTCTCCTCGAACTCCTCGTCGTCCTCGTCGGCTCGGGCCTCCTGGATCAGCTTCCAGGCGGTGTAGATCAGGAACGCGCCGAAGATGTAGAACACCCAGGCAAAGTTCGAGATGATCGCGGCGCCGGCGGCGATGAATATCGCGCGCAGGACGAGCGCGATGAGCACACCCACGAGCAGCACGCGCTGCTGGTACTTCGTCGGCACCGCGAACTTCGCCATGATCAGCACGAAGACGAAGAGGTTGTCGACGCTCAGCGATTTCTCGGTGATGAAGCCCGCGAAGAACTCCCCGGCGGGCTGCCCTCCGGAGAACAGCAGCAGTCCGAGACCGAACAGCCCGGCCAGGACGATCCAGACGACCGTCCAGATCCCGGCTTCCTTGATCGATACGTCGTGGGGCTTTCGCCCGATGAAGAAGTCCACCGCGATCAGAGCGGCTAGACCCACGATGGTGAGGACCCAAAGGGTCACGGAAACATCCACTGCGCCTCCGGCAGTACGTAACGGCAGATTTCCAGCGTCGTCGCTACCGGAGGTCTCTTCCACCCGTGGCGGCCGGGGCGCGTGATGCGACCGGTGCCTGCGGGCCGACGCCCCGGGATCTGGCCTGATCCGTATTGACGGGTACGTCGCAGTTGGTAGGGAGTACTCCCCTCCGTACGGAAAAGAGTACGCGAATCACCAAGGAAAGGTAAAGGGCTTGGTAAAAGAAAAGCCAAGTGGGCTGGTCAGGACGCTTTACGATTGCTTGGTGAAGGGTGGACGGAGGCCTCAGCGCTTCCAGGAACGCCGGGCTTCGGCGACCTGCGTGAGCACCTGCTGGAGGACCTGACTGCCCGGCGGGACGAGCGAGGGCTCGTACGTCCAGGCATGACCGACCCACGGGTCGGCGAGGTGGTCGTCGGGCACCGGCGTGAGCCGCATGAGCGAGCGCCAGAGGGGATCGAGCAGCGGCCCGTACGCGGACGCGTCCTCCCGGTCGGCGACCATCATCAGGTGGACGCCGACGGCCGGTCCCTCGTCGGCGAGGTAGCGCAGCTGCGTCACGGCACGGTCGTCGAAGCCGTGCGGGAAGTCGTTCACGATGACCAGCTGCTCCGCGGTGTCGAAGCCGGGCGGCAGGGAGTCGGCCGCGCCTCCGCGCAGCGCCATCTGCACCAGGTCGACGCGCTGGGTGAGCCGGGCCAGCGTCTCGGAGACACCCGCGGCACCCGCGGCGGGCGGACCGGCGAGGACACCGGACCGCACCAATGGGGCGAGCGCGGCGGCACCGGAACCGGCCGGGTCGACGGCGTGCACCGTGAAGTCGCCCGCGGGGTAGACCGCGAGCAGCCGGGCGGCGTGGGCCACCGCCGACTCCATCGCCAACCGGCGCAGATCGCCGGAGTCGGCGAAGGACTCGTCGAGCCCGGACCGGCCGCTGTCGATCCACAGACCGCGCTCCAGCGGCAGCCGGACCAGCATCGGGATGCTCAGTCCCTCGCTCTCGGGCAGGTGCAGATCACCTAGGCGCAGGGCCATCGGGACCTCCATCGGCACCCGGTAACCGTGCCAGACGGGGTTGTCCCAGCGCGCGAACGCAGGGGGCAGCGCCGGCTCGACGACGTCGGCCTCCGCGGTGAGCTGAGCGAGATCCCGGTCGAGCACCGCCCTCGCCTGGTCGACCAGATGCGCGTGCTTGGCCTGCGCCGCCTCACGGGCCGCGTCGCCCTGCCCGCCGATGCGGCTGCGCGGGTCGGAGAGGACCTTGTCGAGCTCCTGCTCCATGCGCGAGTCGGCGAAGTCCACGGCGCTGCGATACGCGGCCGTGGAACGCGCCAGGTCCTCGAACATGCCCCAGACCTGGTTGTAGAGCCGCTCCTCCATGGACCAGCCGGTCGCGTCGCCCGCCACGGGCTGCGCCGGCCGGCCGGGCGGAGCGGGGGGTGCGGTCGGCGGGGGCGGAGGGGGCGCCGCGGGTTGGCGGCGCGGGTGGCTGTAGTCGACGGGCCCGCCGGCGGCCGGAACCGTCGGCTGGGTGACGGGCGCGGGGTCCGGCTGGCCGAGCCCGCCGGGGTGGCCGCCCGGCCCGGCCGGCGCGCCGTGCAGACCGGGCGCGTCGTACGGCGACGTGGGCGTGGGCGGTATGTCGCCGGTGCCGCCCGGAGTGCCGGGGTAGGGCTGGTCCGGTCCGGTGGCCGAGGTGGCCGCCTGCCGTGAGCGGTCGGCGTCGGACGGACGCGGCGGGGGCGCGGCCACCGAGCGCGCCAGGCCCTGGGCCACGGCCTCGTTGATCCGGGACGCGAGTTGCCGCGCCTCGGCCAGACCCTGGTCGGCGAGCAGCTCGGCGAGACCGCCCGCGTATCCCTGGCCGACCGCCCGCACCTTCCAGGCGCCCTGCCGGCGGTAGAGCTCCAGGGCGACGACCGCCGACTCGGCGTCGAGGCCGGTGATGGTGTAGCTGGCGACCTCGGAACCGTCGAGGCCGGTGACCGCGACGAAGGGGGCGGCCACGACGCCGAACCGGACCGGGCCGCCGACACCGGACGGCAGCGCGAGCAGCACGCTGACCCGGTGCACGGCTTCCGGCAGGGCGTCCAGGTCGAAGGCGAGGCGATGGTCGGCCGCCGCCTGCTTGGAGACCTCGAGTCCGGGCAGGGTGGGCGCACCCGGGTGGGCCACCCACTCGACGCCGTGGACCCTGCCCTTCTCGTCGCTGAGCGTGGCCCCCGCCACGATCGGCTTGCCTGCCGAAACGCGGACCTCAAGACGGACCTCGGAGAGCGCATGGTTCTGCCCCCGGACCAGCTCGGCCGTCATCGCCTTGTCCCCCTATGTCGCTTCGCTACGGGTGCTGCGCGCCGTACTGCCTACAGGTGCGGCAGGATCGCGGGCATCAGGTCCTGGAACGTCCGGCCGTTGGCGGGCGTGCCGAGGGCCGTCATCTGCCAGCCCGTGCCGGCCCGGTGCACCTTCGCCATGATCTGCGCGGTGTACTGGCCGCCGCCGGCGAGCGTGTAGCGGGCGAGCTCCTGGCCGTTGGTCTCGTCGACCAGGCGGCAGAACGCGTCCTGCACCTCCTGGAACGTCTGACCCGTGAACGAGTTCACGGTGAAGACGATCTGGTCGATGTGGACCGGGACCCGCTGGAGGTCGACGAGGATGGCCTCGTCGTCGCCGCCCTGGCCCACGCCGCCCACGAGGTTGTCACCCGTGTGGCGAACAGAGCCGTCGTCGCTGACGAGGTGCCGGAAGAAGACGACGTCGACGGGCTGCTTGTCCGCGAACAGCACGGCCGAGGCGTCGAGGTCGATCTCCCGGGTGCGCGAGCCGAAGAGGCCGCGCCGGGGTGCCGCCTGCCAGCCCAGCCCCATACGGACCGCGGTCAGGGTGCCCCCGTCGTTCTTCTGCAGACTGATGGCCTGACCCTTGGTCATGTTGACCGTCACGCGCTGTTCCCCTCTCGAACCGTCCCCTGTTTCCGCGGAGTCCGCGGATGACCAGAACCCTACGCAGCGGCACTGACAGTGCCGAACCCTGGGGCGGACTTTGTGTCGGTCTTGCAACACAGCGCGTCCATCCGCAGGGTCGGCGCGCGGTGCACCGGCCGTCGGCCGGGGTGCCGGGCCGTCAGGCCAGGCCCCCCTCCTTCATCTGGCGCAACTCCTTCTTCATCTCGGACACCTCGTCGCGCAGCCGCGCCGCGATTTCGAACTGGAGGTCGGCCGCGGCGGCGCGCATCCGCTCCGTCATCGACTCGATCTGCTCGGCGAGTTGCGCCGCGGGACGGTCGGTGGGCACCGTCTCCTTGCTCTTCCCCCGGGTCTTGGCGGCCTTGCCGAGTGCGGGCACCGGGGCCTTGGCCGGCTTGCCGTCCTTGGTGCTGCGGTAGCCCGAGCCGAGCAGCTGCTCGGTGTCGACGTCCTCGCGGGCGATCTGCGCCACGATGTCGTTGATCTTCTTGCGCAGGGGCTGCGGGTCGATGCCCCGCTCCTTGTTGTACGCGACCTGCTTCTCCCGGCGGCGGTTGGTCTCGTCGATGGCCTTCTCCATCGCCGGGGTGATCTTGTCGGCGTACATGTGGACCTGGCCGGAGACGTTTCGGGCGGCGCGGCCGATGGTCTGGATGAGCGAGGTGCCGGAGCGCAGGAAGCCCTCCTTGTCGGCGTCGAGGATCGCCACCAGGGAGACCTCGGGCAGGTCGAGGCCCTCCCTGAGCAGGTTGATGCCGACGAGCACGTCGTACTCACCGGCGCGCAGCTCGCGCAGCAGCTCGACCCGGCGCAGGGTGTCGACGTCGCTGTGCAGGTAGCGGACCTGGATGCCCATCTCCAGGAAGTAGTCGGTGAGGTCCTCGGCCATCTTCTTGGTGAGCGTGGTGACCAGGACGCGCTCGTCCTTCTCGGTGCGCTTGCGGATCTCGTGCACCAGGTCGTCGATCTGGCCCTCGGTGGGCTTGATCACGACCTCGGGGTCGACGAGGCCGGTCGGGCGGATGATCTGCTCGACGAAGCCGTCCCCGCGCGAGAGCTCGTACTTGCCGGGCGTCGCCGACAGGTAGACGGCCTGGCCGATGCGCTCCTGGAACTCCTCCCACTTGAGCGGGCGGTTGTCCAGGGCGGAGGGCAGCCGGAAGCCGTGGTCCACGAGAGTGCGCTTGCGGGAGGCGTCGCCCTCGTACATGGCGCCGATCTGCGGCACCGTGACGTGCGACTCGTCGATGACCAGCAGGAAGTCGTCCGGGAAGTAGTCGAGCAGCGTGTTCGGCGGGGAGCCGGGCTCGCGGCCGTCGAAGTGCATCGAGTAGTTCTCCACGCCGGAGCAGGAGCCGATCTGACGGAGCATCTCGATGTCGTACGTCGTGCGCATGCGCAGACGCTGGGCCTCCAGGAGCTTGCCCTGCGTCTCCAGGGTGGCGAGGCGCTCGCCGAGCTCCTTCTCGATGTCGTTGACGGCCCGCTCCAGGCGCTCGGGACCGGCCACGTAGTGAGAGGCGGGGAACACGTAGAGCTGGTTGTCGTCGCTGATGACCTCGCCGGTGAGCGGGTGCAGCGTGGACAGGGCCTCGATCTCGTCGCCGAACATCTCGATGCGGACGGCGAGCTCTTCGTAGACCGGGAAGATCTCGATGGTGTCGCCGCGGACCCGGAAGGTGCCGCGGGCGAAGGCCATGTCGTTGCGCGTGTACTGGATGTCGACGAAGCGGCGCAGCAGGTCGTCGCGGTCGATCTCGTCGCCGACCTTGAGGGTGACCATCCGGTCCACGTACTCCTGCGGCGTGCCGAGGCCGTAGATGCAGGAGACCGAGGCGACCACGACGACGTCGCGGCGGGTGAGCAGCGAGTTGGTCGCGGAGTGCCGCAGGCGCTCCACCTCCTCGTTGATCGAGGAGTCCTTCTCGATGTAGGTGTCCGACTGCGGGACGTAGGCCTCGGGCTGGTAGTAGTCGTAGTACGAGACGAAGTACTCGACGGCGTTGTTCGGCAGCAGCTCGCGGAACTCGTTGGCCAGCTGGGCGGCCAGGGTCTTGTTCGGGGCCATGACGAGGGTGGGGCGCTGGAGCCGCTCGATCATCCACGCGGTGGTGGCGGACTTGCCGGTGCCGGTGGCACCGAGCAGGACGACATCCTTCTCACCTGCGCGGATGCGCTTCTCGAGCTCAGCGATGGCCGTCGGCTGGTCACCGCTCGGCTGGTAGGGGCTGACGACCTCGAAGGGCGCCACCGAACGTTCGATCTTGGAAACGGGCCGCATGCATTCAACCGTACGACCCCGCACTGACAACGGGGTCGGATCACCAGTTCTGCGGGGTGCGTGAGCCGCGGTGTCCGGGCCGCCGGTCGAGGTGGGACGGCGGGCGGTGGCCGGGGTGCGGCACCGTGGCGCGGGCGGGGACGCCGGGCCTGTTCTCGGTGGGCGCCCAGTGGGGCCTGCCCATCACCATCAGCGGGTCGAACATCACGACGACGCCCGCCAGGCCGAGGAAGACCAGGGGGCCGATCATCATCGGCGCGAGGAGGGCGGCCGGCGAGTCGCCCGCCGGGGTGCTGGCCGTTCCGTGCAGGTGGACGCTCAGGGCGGCCATGCCCGCGTAGTGCATGCCGGTCACGGCGAGTCCCATGATGAGGCTGGCGCCGACGCTCCACAGGAAGCCGCGGACCTGTCCGGCGGCCCACAGGGCGGCAGTGGCGGCGACGACCGCGATGACCACCGAGGCGGAGACGGTGAGGGTGTTGTACTCGAGCTTCCCGTTCAGGCGCATGCCCGCCATTCCGAGGTAGTGCATGGTGGCGACGCCGAGGCCGGTGATGGTGCCGCCGGTGAAGAGAGCCGTACCGGTCGCGCCCCGGTATCCGACGATGAAGATCCCGATGCCGACCATGACGATCGCCACACCGAGGCTCGCGAAGGTGAGCGCCCTGTCGTAGCGCACCGGGCTCTCCTCCACGGAGAAGCCCATCATCGCGATGAAGTGCATGGTCCAGATCCCGGAGCCGATGGCCGCCGAGCCGAGCGCGAGCCAGCCCGGCCGCCAGGAACGGGCGACGAGCATCGATCTGGTGGTGCAGCGCAGCCCCAGCGCACCTCCGAGGCAGGCCATGAGGTAGGCCACCAGCGGGGTGACGAATCCGTAACTGAAGCCGTCGACCGTGCCCTGCATGCGCGGTTGCCCTTCCCGCCCTGATCTATCCTGATTTGCCCTGAAAAGCCCCCGCCCTCGGCGTCGCCGGAGCGGCCGGGGTCGTGGCGAAGAGTATGACCCCCACCGGAATGGTCGAACGATTTTCCGGCAAAGAATCACGGCCCTGCCCCAGTTGTGAAGGCCCCTGCGCACGGACTTGGGCAACTCCATTCAATTCGCGGCCATTCCGCACACCCCTCGTGTTGACACTCTGCTGTCACTCTGGTGCTGACTGTGATCACTCGACGCGAGGAGTACGTATGCACGCGCGCGTTGCCGCCGCCACGACCGCCGCGCTTCTCGGTGGCACCGTTCTGATACTCCCCACCACCTCCGCCCACGCCGCCCACGACGACGGCCCGGTCGTCGTGGCGCACCGCGGGGCCTCCGCGTACGCGCCCGAGAACACCCTGGCCGCCGTCGACAAGGCGGACGACCTGGGCTTCAGCTGGGTCGAGAACGACGTACAGCGCACCAAGGACGGCGTACTCGTCGTCGTCCACGACGCCACCCTGGCGCGCACGACCGATGTCGAGAGGGTCTATCCCGACCGGGCACCGTGGAGGGTGTCGGACTTCACGGCGAGGGAGATCTCACGGCTGGACGCGGGCAGCTGGTTCAGCCGGCGCTTCGCGGGCGCACGCGTGCCGACGCTCAAGCAGTACGTGAACCGCGTCTCGCGCAACCACCAGAAGCTCGTCCTGGAGATCAAGAACCCCGAGCTGTACCCGGGCATCGAGCGGCAGACCCTGAAAGTCCTGAGCAACGAGGGCTGGCTCAACTCCGGTCATCTCAGGAGCAGGCTGATCGTCCAGAGCTTCAGCGTGGACACCGTCCGCACCGTCCACGACCTGCGTCCCGGCGTCAAGACCGCCATCCTGGGGACGCCGTCGGTCGCCAACCTGCCCGCGTACGCGCGCTTCGCCGACCAGATCAACTCCTCGTACTCCACCATCTCCACCGGCTACGTCGCCGCGGTCCACGCCTTCGAGGGGCCGCACGGCAAGCCGCTGGAGATGCTCACCTGGACCGTCGACGACGCGCAGACCGCCCGCCGGGTGGCCGGCTACGACGTGGACGGCGTCATCACCAACCGGCCCGACGTGGTCCGCCGGGCCCTGAGCGAGTACTGACCGGAGCCGCCGAGCGCGGTGCCCGGGCCGTGCCGCCCGGGGTGGGAACGCCCGACGGCGTTCACGCCCCGGGCGTTGTCAGTGCCGCGCCGTACGGTGGTCGCATGGACAGCCACGGGCAGTACGAGCAGCAGGTCGTGTGGACCGTCGTGGGCACGGACATCGGGCCGCTGCTGCTGGCCGCCACCCCCGACGGCCTGGTGAACGTCGTGTTCCACGCCACGGACGCGGTGCGGGAGAAGGCACTCGGGAAGCTCGCGTCCCGTCTCGGAGCCGAGCCCGTCGAGGCGCCCGGATCTCCCCTGCTGTCCGAGGCGGCGGACCAGCTGAGGGCCTACTTCGCGGGTGAGCGCCGTGACTTCGAGCTGCCGCTCGACTGGTCGCTGATATCCGGGTTCAACCGGCAGGTGCTGCGGGAGCTGGCCTCGGGTGTCCCGTTCGGAGCGGTCGTCGGCTACGGCGATCTGGCCGGCCGGGTCGGTCAGCCGGGCGCGGCACAGGCGGTGGGGGTCGCCATGGGCTCCAACCCGCTGCCGGTCGTCGTCCCCTGCCACCGGGTCGTCGAGAGCGACGGCGGCATCGGAGGGTTCGGCGGCGGCCTGGAGACCAAGCGGAAGCTGCTGGCCCTGGAGGGAGTGCTCCCGGAGCCGCTGTTCTGAGCCGTGGGCCCGCGGAGTACGCGTGCCGGGTGCCGATACCCGGGGAGGCGGGCGAGGGGAACGAGGAGCGCCGGTGCACTCGTCGCCGCCGAGCCGGGCCACGCGTGCCGGGACCGTGGTGCCGAGGTGTGCCTGAGCGTGCGCCCGACAATCGCGGTGCGCGGGAAGCCGCGAGCTGGGAGGCTGCGCCGGTGAATCTCTTCCTTCGCCGCACCGAGATACCCGGGATGTCCGCCGTCGCTTCCGGAGGCCCGCGATGACGGCCGTGGAGCGGTCCGCCGTGCCGGTGGACGTCGACGCGATACCCGCGCTGCGGCGCCGCACCTCCGCGGTGCTGATCGCGAGTCAGATCCTCGGCGGTCTCGGAGTCGCCACCGGCATCGCCCTCGCGGTGGTGCTGGCGGAGGAGATCAGCGGTGCCGAGTCCCTGTCGGGGCTCGCTCCCACGGCCACCGTCGTGGGGACGGCGGTTCTGTCCATGCCGCTTGCCGCACTGATGACCGCGCGCGGCCGGCGACCGGGGCTGGTGCTCGCGTACCTGATCGGGGCGCTGGGAGCCGGGGTGGTGGTGGTCGCCGCGGCCGTCGGCAGCTTCCCGCTGCTGCTGGCCGGGATGGCCATGTTCGGCGCCGCCTCGTCGGCCAATCTGCAGGCGCGGTTCGCGGCCGCGGACCTGGCCGAGCCGGACCGGCGGGCCAGAGCCATCTCGAACGTGGTCTGGGCGACCACCATCGGAGCGGTACTGGGTCCCAACATCGCCGCACCCGCGGGACGCAGTGTCACCGGCCTGGGGATACCCGCGGCCGCGGGACCCTTCCTCTGGGCCGCCGGTGTCTTCGTCGCCTCGGCGGTGCTCGTGGCCGTACTGCTGCGGCCCGACCCGCTGCTGACGGCGCGCGCCCTGGCTCCCGTCGAGGAGCGGACGCCGCAGGCACGTTCGCTGCGGGCCGGTGTCCGTGCCGTCGCCGCCTCACCGCGGGCGCGGCTGGCGCTGGGGACGGTGGCCGTGTGCCACACCGCGATGGTGTCGATCATGTCGATGACACCGATCGACCTCGATCACCATGGCGCCGGCATCGACCTGATCGGCTTCGTGATCAGCTGTCACATCGCCGGCATGTACGCCTTCTCGCCGCTCATGGGGCGGCTGTCCGACCGGCTCGGCAGGCTCTCCGGGATCGGTCTCGCGGTGGGGCTGCTGGCCTGCGCGGCTCTGCTCGCCGGGACGGCCGACGGCGATCACGCGCAGACGACCGCCGGACTGTTCCTGCTGGGTCTTGGCTGGTCGGCCGGGATGGTGTCCGGCTCGGCGCTGCTCACGGACTCCGTGCCCCAGCCCGCCCGCGCCGCGGCCCAGGGTCTCTCGGACCTGTTGATGAACGCGGCGGCCGGCATCGGCGGCGCGGCCGCGGGTCTCGTCATGGCACGGGCGAGCTACGGATGGCTCAACCTGCTCGCCGCCTGCCTGCTGCTGCCGCTCGCCGCACTGATGGTCTTCACCGGTCGCGGACGCCGGACGGCCGTGGCAGGAACCTGACCGCGACCGGCGCCCCCGAAACGGCGCCCTCAAGGCGGCGTTCGTCCGCGGTGCTCGGCCTGGTCAGAGGCTGATGTGGTACGCCTTGCGGAGCGTCTCGTGGACCGTCCAGGTCGTGCGGTCGCCCTCGCGCAGGATCGCCGCGTCGCCGGGGCCCACCTTCAGCACATCGCCGTTGTCGAACTCGACCGTGGCACTCCCACTGACGACCACGAACATCTCGTCGGCCTCGGTGTCGGTCACGACGCCGGGTGTCATCTGCCAGATGCCGCGCACCTGCTTGCCGTCGGCCGACTCCCACAGCACCTTGCCGGTCACGACCGGCATACCGGAGACGATCTGAGCCGGGTCGAGCGGCTCCGGCTCCAGTTCGGCGTCGGGGATGTGCACGGCGAAGGACGGAACGGTCTGGTTCTTCGTGGTCATGAGCGGTCACCCTAGCGGGGCGCCCGGCCGGTGACGGCAGGCGGTTCCCTCCGGCACCAGCGCCTCGGAGGGCCCGCCGGCGGCCCGGCCCGGCCGGACACCGCAGAAGGGGGCACCACGCGCGCGTGGAGCCCCCTTTTCTCGGCACGGGGAGCTTGCTAGGCGTAGTGCCGGGCCTCGAAGACGTTCCCGTCCGGGTCACGGAAGTAGAAGCTGCGTACCGCCTCTCCCCTGGCGCCGAACGATCCGTACGAGTAGTCCGATACCGGCACGGACCGCTCCTCCAGGCGGGTCCGCAGCGCGTCGAAATCGTCCTCCTCCAGGGAGAGGCAGACGTGGTTCACGGGGTGGCCCGCGCTGTCCGCGGCACCGGGGACCATGGTCATGCGCTCGGCCAGCGACAAGGGCGCGAGATCGAAGATGGTCTCCTCGCTGAGGCGTACCGAGGGGAACGACGCCTTGCCCTCGGCGAACTCGGCGACCCGCAGTGGTTCGAGGCCGACCGCATCCTCGTAGAAGCGGGCGGCGGCGACCGGGTCCCCGACCCAGAGGACGATGTGGTCGAGACGTGTCGTGTTGTCCGTCATGCGCCCAGGCTGGTGCCGTATCCCGGGCGTCGCAAGGGTTTGGCCGGGCGCGCCGCCCGCCAGGGATGAGGGAAGACCGACCGACAGGAGGCAGGCGCGTGTTCGTGGTGTCCGAAGAGGTGCGGGAGGCGCTCGACGCGCGCCGGCCGGTGGTGGCCCTGGAGTCGACGATCATCGCCCACGGGCTGCCGCGCCCGCGCAATCTGCAGGTGGCGCTGGAGCTGGAGGACGTCGTACGGCAGGAGGGCGCCGTTCCCGCGACGATCGCCGTCCTCGACGGCAGGCCGTGCGTCGGGCTCGCCAAGGACCAGCTGGAGCGGATCGCCAACGAGGACGGCATCCGGAAACTGGGCCACCGCGACCTGCCGCTCGCCGTGGCGGCCGGCGTGAGCGGAGCGACGACCGTATCGGCCACGGCACTGTCGGCCGCCCGCGCGGGAGTACGGGTGTTCGCCACGGGCGGGCTCGGCGGAGTGCACCGCCAGTGGACGGTGACGCAGGACGAGTCCGCCGACCTGGGCCTGCTGGCCCGTACCCGGATCACCGTCGTCTGCGCGGGCGTGAAGTCCATCCTGGACGTGCCCGCCACCCTGCAGCGCCTGGAGACCCTGGGTGTCGCGGTGGCGGGGTACGGCACCGAGCGATTCCCCGGCTTCTACCTGGCCGACTCGGGGCATCCGGTGGACTGGACACTCCGGTCTCCGGAGGAGGTGGCCGACGTGATGCGCGCTCAGGACGCGGTCGACGGACCGGAGTCGGCGCTCGTCGTCGCGAACCCCGTGCCCGAGGGGGAACAGCTCGATCCCGAACTGCACGCGCGTGTGCTGGCCGACGCGCTGCACGCGTGCGAGGCGGAAGGAGTGACCGGCCAGGCCGTGACACCGTTCCTCCTCGACTACCTGGTGCGCCACACCGACGGCGCGTCACTGAGCGCCAACCTGGCGGCGGTACGCGGCAACGTGCGGCTCGCCGCCAGGATCGCGTCGGCCTGGGCCGGGGCGTGACGGCAGCGGACCGAGCCGGTCCCGGAGCCGAGGGTCCCCGAGAAGCGGAGCCCGGGAAGGGCGCCCGGACGGGTGCCCGGGAAGCGGGGTCCCGGGAGGACGCCTGGACGGGTGCCCGGGGCGGTGCCCTGCTGGTCGTGGGCGACATCGTCACCGACGTCGTCGCCCGGCACCGTGGTCCGCTCGCACCGGGTACGGACACGGTGGCGGCGGTCCGGACGGTGCCGGGCGGTGCGGGCGCCAACGTGGCGTGCTGGGCGTCCCACCGGGGCTGTCCGGACGTACGGCTCCTCGGGCGGGTGGGCAGGGACGCGGCCGCCTGGCACGAGCGGGAGCTGACGGCCTCCGGAGTACGCACCCACCTGGTGGTCGATTCCGAGGCACCCACCGGGACGGTGATCTGCCTGGTGGACACGGGTGCCGCGGCCGAGCGCACGTTCCTCACCGACAGCGGGGCGGCCCTGCGGCTCGCACCGGACGACTGGGCGCCGTCGCTGCTCGACGGAGTCGCCCGGCTGCACCTGTCTGGCTACCTCTTCTTCTCCGAGTCGTGCCGCGCCCTGGTGGCGAGGGCGCTGGACGCGGCACGCGCGCGGAGTGTGCTGGTGAGCGTGGATCCCGCGTCGACGGGATTCCTGGCGCACCTGGGGGTGGACCGGTTCCTCCGGCTCGTCGAGGGCGTCGACGTGCTGCTGCCCAGCAGGGACGAGGCATGTCTGCTGACGGGGCTTCCCGACCCGGCGGACGCGGCGGCCAAGCTGAGCCGGCACGTCCCTCTGGTGGTCGTGAAGCGAGGAGGCGACGGGGCCCTGGTCGCCCGTGACGGCACGGTGTGTGCCCGCGTGCCCGCCGTGCCGGCCAGGCCCGTGGACACGACCGGCGCGGGTGACGCCTTCACCGGCGCGTTCCTGGCCGCACTGCTCACGGGCGCGAGGCCGGAGGAGGCGGCGGCAGCGGGGTGCGCGGCGGGAGCGACCGCGGTGGCACGCGTCGGCGGGAGACCACCGGCGACGCCAGTGGCCGGACGGACGGACGGATGAGCGGTGAGCGGCCGACAGGGCGGGTGAACGGCCGGTGCCCCCACAGGCGTCGGCCGCTCCGTCACACCTTGCGCCCCCACGCCGAGACCATCGGCGCCGTGGTGAGGTCCATGGTGCCCGTGGCGACGTTGGCCAGATGGCGGTCGATGTCCTGGTCCGTGGCGAGACCGGCGCCGACGAGCTGGTCGCGGATCTGCCGGATCGTCGCGAGTTCGACGGCGGCGCAGGCGGGCGAGGTGACGGGGAAGTACGCGTCGGCCTCGACGGGACGCAGCCCCGCCTCGCGCAGCAGACGCGGGAGCTTGCGGCCGTAGGACAGATCCCCGCCGCGTTCGGCGAGGAGGTCACGGAAGCCACCCCGAAGACGGTTCGCCAACTGCTGCTCGGGGCCGTGCTCGTCGGGGCAGAGCAGGGGTTGCAGTGCCGGGTCGGCCTCCTCCACGAGGAGCCGGCCGCCGGGCCGCAGGGCCCTGATCATCGACCTCAAGGCGCGCTCCCGGTCCGCCACATGGACGAGGACGAGCCGTGCGTGCACCAGGTCGAAACCCTCCCCCGGCGGTTCGTCGACGCCCACGTCGTGGACGCGGACCTCGACCGGCGGGCGTGCGGCGAGGGAGACCCACGAGGTGTCGATGTCGGTGGCGAGGACCCGCCCGGTCGGGCCGACCTTCTTGGCCAGCCACGAGACCACCGAGGTGCCGCCCGCGCCGACCTCCCAGCAGCGCCAGCCGGAGCCGATGCCGAAGCGCTCGAGGTGCCGGAACGTCGTGGGGTCGAAGAGAGTGGCGACGGCGTCGAAGCGCTGCCCCGCCTCGGCCTGACGGTTGTCCAGAAGATACCTGTCGGTTCGAATCACGGGTAGATCATCCCATTTACCCGACTCGTCCGGTGCGGTTGACGCACCCGGACCGCGACACCGGGCCGCAGCGCACGCCGGCAGCGCCACCTGACACCCTCACCGAGAGGCCAGGAGCCCACCGAACCGGCGCACACCCTCACCGAAACGAAACGGAACGCTCCGTTCCCACAGGCTCTCACCGGCCTGCGAGACCTGCTGGCAAACTGGCCGCGGAAAGGCGCAATGGGGGCGCAAGGCGATCCACGCGAGGAGATGCAGATGTCCATGGCAGGGAATCTGCGGAAGGTCACGAGCCTCGGCAAGGTGGGCGGCCTCCGCAGGATGGCGCGGCTGACCCGACGGCGACCGCGTGTGGACCTGAGCCATCCGGCCCGGTCACCGCTGGGCTCCGCGGTGGTCAACTGCGTGACGTACAAGGACGGCAAGCGGGTCCCGGGCGGGCGCGATCTGGTCGACGCGGTGAAAGAGGTGCGCAAGCACGACGACGGCTTCGTCTGGCTCGGGCTGCACGAACCGACGGAGCGGGAGTTCGCCGGCATAGCCGACCTCTTCGAGCTGCACCCGCTGGCGGTCGAGGACGCGGTGCACGCCCATCAACGCCCCAAGGTGGAGCGATACGACGAGACGCTGTTCGCGGTGTTCAAGACGGTCTGCTACATCGAGCACTCGGAGCTCACCGCGACCAGCGAGGTGGTCGACACCGGCGAGATCATGGTGTTCGTCGGCCAGGACTTCGTGATCACGGTGCGCCACGGACGGCACGGTTCGCTGGGCCCGCTGCGGGAGGCACTGGAGGCCGACCCGGAGCAGTTGAGCAAGGGGCCGGCCGCGGTGTTGCACGCGATCGCGGACCACGTGGTCGACGACTACCTCACCGTCGCGGACGCCGTGCACGAGGACATCGACCAGGTGGAGACGGACGTCTTCGCGGAGAACGGCGCGCGGGCCGACCCGGGGCGCATCTACCAGCTGAAGCGTGAACTCCTGGAGCTCAAGCGGGCGGTGGCCCCCCTCGGCCGCCCGCTGCTGGACCTCGCCAGCCGGCCCATGCGGGTGATCGACCCGGAGATACAGGCCTACTTCCGGGACGTCTCCGACCACCTGTTGCGCGTCACCGAGCAGATAGCCGCCTTCGACGAACTGCTGAACTCGATCCTCCAGGCGCATCTGGCCCAGGTGACGGTCGCTCAGAACGAGGACATGCGGAAGATCACGGCCTGGGCCGCCGTGATCGCCGTACCGACGATGGTCTGCGGTGTCTACGGCATGAATTTCGACCACATGCCGGAGCTGCACTGGCGATACGGCTACGGGCTGGTCATAGGCGTGATCAGCCTGGCGTGCCTGACGCTCTACCGGGGCTTCCGGCGCAACGGCTGGCTTTGAGGCGTTCTCGCCGCGGGATTCAGGCACTCAGGCACTCAGGCACTCAGGCACTCAGGCACTCAGGCACTCAGGCACTCAGGCACTCAGGCACTCAGGCAGAAAACACTAGAAAGCACGTTGAGGCAGACCGACCGGCCCCCGCTCCAGCGCGGACTGTCACTCGGCGGGCCGGACCAGGGGCCGTCAGCAAAGGGGGCATCGTTGGAACAGAAACAGGAACGGTGCGGTGTCAGTGCGTCGGGCTCTTGGCGTATACGCTCTCGACCCAGACGGCGAGCTGGTCGTCCGTCAGGTGTTCGGCGAGGTCGGCCTCGCTGATCATGCCGACCAGGCGCTTGTTGTCGATGACGGGAAGCCGGCGGATCTGGTGTCCCTGCATCTCCTCCAGCACCTCGCCGACGTCGGCGCTCGCATCGATCCAGCGCGGGGTGCCCTGTGCCATCTCGCCGGCGGTGACGCGTGCCGGGTCGTGGCCCATGGCGACGCAGCCGACGACGATGTCGCGGTCCGTGAGGATGCCGCAGAGTCGCTCGTTCTCGTCGCTGATGGGCAACGCGCCGACGTTCAGCTCGCGCATCAGCTGGGCGGCGCGATCGAGGGTCTCGTGGGCGGGGATCCACTGGGCACCACGGTGCATGATGTCTCCGGCAGTGGTCATGGAGTACCTCCCGGTGCCGGACGGCCGGCGCGGCACGGACGGGTACCGCTAGTCCCGGCGCCCTTCATTCTCGCCGGGTCAGGAAGGTGACGCACCCGGAGCCCCGCGACGACCGGCAGCCGCGAGGTCACCACCGTCACCCAAAGAGTCACGACAGCCGGTCGAACGGTCGCGCGGTCACAGAAACCCGTGGAGCCGGCCGGGCCGACCGGTCAGCCAGCCGGTCGGGCCGGGCCGGGTCGGTCGGTCGGTCGGTCGGGTCGGTTGTAAGCCCTGGCGGGGCGGTCGGCGCTCGCCCCCGAGCAGGGCTCACGCGGAGAAGCCCACGACCTTCTCGGGGAGGACACGGATGATCACGCGGGTCTCGTCGTCCTTCTCGGCGGGCGGGTCGATGCCGAGGTACTTGTGCGAGAGCTCGCGCGGGAGCCGCTTGTGCTCGTCGGGAAGGATCTGGGCGGTGCCGCGTATCTCGACCGAGGTGTAGGGGTTGGCGAGGTCGAAGACCGACAGGCTGATACGGGCGTCGCGGAGGAGGTTGCGCACCTTCTGGCGTCGGGCGGTGGACGAGAAGAGCACGGTGTCTCCCTCCCGTTTGATCCAGACCACCGAGTTCTGGGGAGCGCCGTCCGGTCCGAGGGTGGCGACTGCGGCGAAGTTCTTGCCGTCGAGGAGGGTGCGGACGGAGTCGTCGAAGGTGACGGGGTGATCGGAAGGCTGTGTCATGACCACAGACTAACTACATGCACGTGCATATAAAAGCCCTTTGGGTGAACCGCTCTCGATCAGCCGTTCCACGCCGGATGGCGCGGATCGTCGGCACGCACCAGGACGTCAGCCGCGGCACCGGGGTCGGCCTCGGACTCGTAGCGCTCGAAGGCGGGGAGGGTCCAGTGTTCGGCCTCGGGGGTGCGGCGTCGCAGCGCGGCCGGCGAGAGGCGCACGTGGACGGTCAGGTCGAAGGGGAACCAGTGGTGCAGGAGGAGGGGGCCGTGCAGCAACAGTAGTCCGCCGGGCGGGAGTTGGACGTAGGGCGTGCGGGTGGCGCGATCGGTCACCGGGTCCCACAGGTCGGGCAGGATCCGGCCGTCGCCGCCGGGCTCGAGGGGGCCGAAGACCTCGCGCCAGAGGGCGCCGGTGTCGAACCAGCCGTCGTAGTACGCGTCGACGTCCTGGTGGCCGTACTCGAAGCGGAGGGAGGCCGGCCGCAGGAAGCCCTCCGCCGCGACGACCCGCGAGGACCGGCCACGCAGGCGCAGTGCCTCCGACACTCGGTGCGCGAGGTCGCCGGGGCGGCCGGCGGGCGCCCCGTCGAAGGCGACGCGCGGCCAGGGGCTGCCATCGTTCGGCTTCAGGTCGAGGAGGCGGTCGGCGAGCAGATCGCCGAGCCGTTCCCAGGTGATCGGTTCGAGTCGCACGGTGCCATGATGCCGCGCTCGCGGAACGGGGACGCGGGCGCGGTGACACGACGGTTCCAGCAACGCGTGACGTGCAGCGCGTGACGTGCAACGCGTGACGTGCAACGCGTGAAATGCAGCGCGTGAAATGCAGTGTGTGTCGTGGACGCTCGCGTATGGGGGTGCGCAGCCTGGCCATGGTCATGGGGGCGCGGAGGGATTTCACTTGTCGTGACGGTGAGTGGCGTGCAGGATCTCTGATTCGGGCTGGACGGGGGAACAGACATGATCGACGGGCCTTACTTCGTGCTGACGGTGCTGGGGGTGCTCGGCACCGGTCTGGTGGCCGGCGTCTTCTGCGGGTTCTCCACGTTCGTGATGAAGGGGCTGGGCAAGTTGCCTGCGGCGCAGGGTGCTGCCGCCATGAACGCCATCAACGGTGCGGCGCTGACCCCGGTGTTCATGCTGGTCTTCCTGGGGACGGCGGTGCTGTGCGCGGTGCTGGCGGTGGTCACGTTCGTGGTGTGGCCGGACGAGGGCACGGTGGAGTTGCTGCTCGGGAGCGCCTTGTACCTGGTCGGCTCCTTCGGCGTGACGAGTGTGGCGAACGTCCCGCGCAACGAGGAGCTGGGCAAGCTGGACCCCGGTACCCCGGAGGCCGCCGCGTACTGGCCCACGTACGTGAGCGAGTGGACGATGTGGAACCACGTCCGTACGGTCGCCTCGGCCTTCGCCGCACTGTCGTACGTCCTCGCCCTCACCTGAACCACGCGGCCCCCATCCGGCCCGGTACCGGTCCCGGTTCTACGGGCACCCCGCATGGCTACCGGCACTCGCACACCACCGCGGTCGAACCCCACGCGCACCCGCATCCGACCCGGTACCCGGTCCCGTCCCCACGGTCAGCCCCCACCGCTACCGGCACTCGCACACCACCGCGGCCCCCACCCCATCGCACCGCCACCCCCATGCGCGCTCCCACCCCATCCGCACCCGCTCCCGCACCACCGCGGGCTCAGCCTCAGCCTCGAATCCGGCCTCACGCCCAGCCCTCCCCTCGGGGGCCATGACCGGCCCGTAGGCCCACGAGCAGGGGAAACCGGGTGGAGCCGAGCGGCGGGGGGTGCGGTGACGCCGTATCGTGGCCGAAAGAACACGCCCCCACGTCACGCGCACGCAAGGGAGACGGCCATGGCCGATCCCAAGGGTTTTCTCACCACTCCACGCGAGGAATGGCCCCGCAGACCGGTAGCGGAACGGGTGCGGGACTGGGACGAGGTCTACGTCCCCGGAGCGCTCCTGCCGATCATCGGAGCGCAGGCCGACCGCTGCATGGACTGCGGGATCCCCTTCTGCCACGACGCCTGTCCACTGGGCAATCTGATCCCCGAGTGGAACGACCTCGTGTCCCGGGACGACTGGCGGGCGGCGAGCGACCGGCTGCACGCGACGAACAACTTCCCCGAGTTCACCGGCCGGCTGTGTCCCGCGCCGTGCGAGGCGGGGTGTGTGCTCGCGATCAACCAGCCGGCGGTCACGATCAAGAACGTCGAGGTCGCGATCGCCGACCGGGCCTGGGAGGACGGCTTCGCGCCACCGCGCCCGCCGGACCGGCTCTCCGGGCGCACGGTGGCCGTGATCGGCTCGGGGCCCACCGGCCTGGCCGCGGCGCAGCAGCTGACCCGGGCGGGGCACACGGTCGCCGTGTACGAGCGGGCCGACCGGATCGGAGGCCTGCTGCGGTACGGCATTCCCGCGTTCAAGATGGAGAAGCGGCACCTGGGCCGGCGGCTCGACCAGATGCGGGCGGAGGGGACGAAGTTCCGTACGTCGGTGTCGGTGGGCCGGGATGTCGACGCGGCGGAGCTGCGGGCGCGCTACGACGCCGTGATCCTCGCCCTGGGTGCCACCGCCTGGCGTGATCTGCCGGTGCCGGGGCGGGAGTTGGCCGGCATCCACCAGGCGATGGAGTACCTGCCGCTCGCCGACCGGGTGTGCGAAGGGGACTTGGAGGTCTCGCCGCTGTCGGCGGCCGGCAAGCACGTCGTCATCGTCGGCGGCGGGGACACGGGCGCCGACTGTCTGGGCACGGCGGTGCGCGAGGGTGCCGCGTCCGTGACGCAGCTGGACATCTACGCCCAGCCCGGGGCGGCACGTGACGAGGACGTCGAGCCGTGGCCGACGTACCCGAAGGTCTACCGCCTCTCGGCCGCGCACGAGGAGGCCCGCGACCTGGAGACCTCGCCGGCCGCGGACGCGGACGCGCGTCTCTTCGCGGCGTCCACGCTCCGCTTCACCGGGGACGCGGACGGACACGTGCGCGCCCTGCACCTGGTCGAGGTGGACGAGCAGCGGCGGCCGGTGCCCGGTTCCGAGCGCGCCCTGCCCGTCGATCTGGTCCTGCTCGCCCTCGGCTTCTCGGGTCCCGATCCGCACGACGGCCTGATCGACCAGCTCGGGGTCGCTCTCGGCCCCCGCGGCACGATCGCCCGGGACGCGGACTTCGCGACCGACGTGCCCGGCGTCTACGCCGCCGGTGACGCCGCGCGCGGGCAGTCCCTGATCGTCTGGGCCATCGCCGAGGGCCGGGCGGTGGCGGCCGCGGTCGACCGCCGGCTGACGGGCCACTCGCGGCTGCCGCAGCCGATCGGTCCGTACGACCGCCCGCTGACCGCCTGACCGCCTCACCGCCTGACGGGCGGCGCCCGGGCGTCGGGCGCGAGGCCGCGCCTCGCAGGGGCGCCCGCCCGGGGGTCAGGCCCGGGTGTCGGTGCCCGCCTTCTTCGCGGTCGAGAGGGCGACCCGGTTCCACGTGTTGATGGTCAGGATGAGCGCCAGGACGTGGGCGAGTTCCCCGTCGTCGAAGTGGGCGGCGGCCTCCGCGTAGACGTCGTCGGGGACCCCTCCCCCGGCCACCAGGGTGACCGCTTCGGTGAGCGCCAGCGCCGCGCGCTCCTTCGGCGTGAAGAAGTGGGGGGCCTCGCGCCACACCGCGACCATGTGGAGACGGTCCTCGCTCTCGCCGGCCTTGCGTGCGTCGTTGGTGTGCATGTGGAGGCAGTAGGCGCAGTGGTTGAGGTGCGAGGCGCGGATCTGGATCAGTTCGATGAGGGCCGGGTCCAGTCCCTGCCGGGCCGCCGCGTCGAAGCCGATCAGCGCGCGGAAGACCTTCGGGGCGGCCTTCGCGAAGTCGATGCGTCCGGGCCGGCCCGCGCCGACGGTCGTGGTCGCGGGCCTCGCCCCGACCGCTCCCGCCGCCTGTGTCGCGTCCGTCGTGTTCGTCTCTGCCGTGTTCGTCGTCATGCTTCGAATCTAGGGGCGCGATAGACCCCTTGTAGGGTGCATTTCCGTGGCGGAATCATGGGTCAATTCAGCGGAGCGGATCGGTGCGGATCTACATCTGGAGCTGTCCGGGACGGAAACGGGCGGGCGTCGGGCCGCACTGATCCGCGCGCTGCGTGAGGCCGTGCGTTCGGGCCGGCTCGCGCCGGGGACCCTGCTGCCGCCGTACCGCTCCCTCGCCGCCGACCTGGGCGTGGCCCGGAACACGGTCGCCGACGCGTACGCGGAACTGGTCGCGGAGGGCTGGCTCACCGCCCGTCAGGGTTCCGGCACGCGCGTCGCCGAGCGCGCCGAGCCGTCGGGGTCCCGCGCACGCGTGCCGAAGAGGACGCCGCCCCACGCGCGTGGGCCGCGGCACGATCTGCGGCAGGGCACGCCGGACGCCTCGTCGTTCCCGCGCGCCGCCTGGCTGGCGTCGTACCGGCGGGCCCTCCAGCAGGCACCGAACGAGGTCTTCGGGCCCGGTGACCCCGCGGGCCGCGGGGAACTGCGCGCCGCCCTCGCCGAGTACCTCGCCCGCGCGCGCGGAGTGCGCGCCGAGCCGGAGCGGATCGTGATCTGCTCCGGCTTCGCGCACGCGCTGCGGCTGCTGTTCGCGGGGCCGGGCGCGATGCTGCGGGGCCCGCTGGCCGTGGAGTCGTACGGCCTCGGCTTCCATCGCGAGCTGCTGGCCGCCGCCTCCGTACGCACCGTGCCCCTGTCCCTGGACGAAGACGGCGCGCGGGTAGGCGAGTTGGGCCGGGAGAGGGCCGTACTCCTCACTCCCGCGCACCAGTTCCCGACCGGTGGGCCCCTGCATCCGTCGCGGCGGGCCGCCGTCGTCGACTGGGCTCGCGCGCGTGGAGGGGTGGTCCTGGAGGACGACTACGACGGGGAGTTCCGTTACGACCGCAAGCCCGTCGGCGCGCTGCAGGGGCTGGACCCGGAGCGGGTCGTCCACATCGGTTCCGTCAGCAAGAGCCTGTCCCCGGCGCTGCGGCTGGGGTGGATGGTCCTGCCGGAGCGGTACGTGGACGGGGTGCTCGCGGCCAAGGGCGAGCGGGAGGCGTGGGTGAGCGTCCTGGACCAGCTGGCGCTCGCGGACTTCCTGGCGTCGGGGTCGTACGACCGTCATGTGCGGCGCATGCGGCAGCGCTACCGCGGGCGGCGCGACCGGCTCGTCGCCACGCTCGCCGCCCGCGCGCCGCATGTCGAGGTGACGGGGATCGCGGCCGGCCTGCACGCGGTCCTGCGGCTGCCGCCGGGCACCGAGCCGTCCGTGGTCAAGGCCGCCGCCTGGCAGGGGGTCGCCCTCGACGGGCTGGCCGCGTTCCGTCATCCGCAGGCGCCGGCGGCCGCACCGGACGGCCTCGTCGTGGGCTACGCGACGCCGGCGGAGCACGCGTACGGCGCCGCGCTGGACGCCTTGTGCGAGGTACTGCCGCCGGGATGAGGGCCCCGCCTCGCTCCGGTGGCCCGGGTGACTCGGGTGATCGCGTCGCGGGACGGCGGGCCCCCTGAACACGCGTGCCGCCCCGGGGCGCTCCCCTCCTTGCGGGCCGGGCCCACGCCACCGCCACCGGCTACGGCTTGCGGGCCACGCGCACCACCCCTCCACCGGAGCACCACGCACGCCCGCCCGGGCACTCTTGGGGACCGGCAGGGGCGAGCCGCGTCCCGCGCCCGGTCATGGCCGTCCGGCTCCGTGGAGCCGTGTCACTACCGGGGCAACTCAACAGCGAATCATCGAATCAAGGCAGTCGAACGCAAAGGAGAGAAGGAGAGAAAGGAGAGAAAGGAGAAGCGCACGTACGTCGGATGTGCCGTCCTGAGGGCGGGGCGACAGGCCCGCTCAGGACAGCAGGAAGTCCGCCTCCCCCGCCTTGGCGCCCTGGATGAACGCGGTCATCTCGCCGGGCGTGTAGATCAGCGCCGGGCCGTCCGGATCGGCGGACTGCCGGACGGCGATCCGGCCGTCGTCGAGCTTCATCGCCTCCAGGCAGTTGCCGCCGTTGCCGCCGCTCCACGGTTTGTGCCAGCCCTCGCTGCCCAGCTCGCGGGCGGGCATCCCGTTGTAGATCCGCACGGTGCGTATCCGCGGCTTGATGCGTTCCATTCACAGCTCCTTGCGGAGATCCCGGAGGATCTCCTTCGTGCGATGTGCCGTAGCGGCCTGGGCCGCCATGCGGTCCATGACCTCGAGGTGGGTCGCCACCTCGGAACGCGCGTCCAGGTAGACGGCGCCGGTCAGGTACTCGCTGTAGACCATGTCCGGCAGTTCCGGCATGGCGAAGCGGAACAGCACGAAGGGCCCGTACGTGCCGGGGTGCGGCCCCGAGGAGAACGGGGCGATCTGCAGCGTCACGTTGGGCAGCTTCGTGGCCTGGAGGAGCCTGTCGATCTGGGCGCGCATGACCTCGGGGCCGACGACGGGCCGGCGCAGCGCCGTCTCGTCCATCACGGCCCACAGCCGTGGCGCGTCCTCCCGGGTGAGCAGATTCTGCCGTTGCATGCGCAGGGCGACGTGCCGCTCGATCTCCTCCGGCTGCGTCTGGCCGATGGCGCCCGACTTCAGGACCCCGCGGGCGTAGTCCTCGGTCTGCAGCAGTCCGGGCACGAAGTGCGGCTCGTACGACCGGATCAGGGAGGCGGCGCCCTCCAGGCTGACGTACATCGAGAACCAGCCCGGCAGGATGTCGTGGAAGCGCTGCCACCAGCCCGGTTTGTTGGCCTCCTCGGCCAGTTGGACGAAGCCCTCGGCCTCCTCGTCGGAGACGCCGTACGACTTCAGCAGGAGCTGGAGGTACGGAATCTTGAGGCTGACCTCGGCCATCTCCATACGGCGGACGGTGGCGGGCGCGACCCGCAGGATGCGTGCGGCCTCCTCACGCTTGAGACCCGCACGCTCCCGCAGGTCCAGCAGTCGTCGGCCGAGGACGACCTGACCGACCGTCGGCGCGGACCGCGGTTCGCTCACGTCCCACCTCCACAGTGTCCGGACAGCCCGGGCGGCGCCGTTCGGGGTCCTTTTCCCGGACTCCGACTGGCGCCGCTCGACGTGCTGTTGCGAGCAGTGTGCCACGGCCCCTCACGACGTCACACGGCACTCTGCAATTTTCAGAGTGACACTTGCCAAGTGTTCACGGCGGGGCGATAGTGGCAAGCGTGACTCCGTCCGCGCCGTTAGGAACAGACGCCGCCGCAGACCGGTTCGGTCTCCGTGCCGCAGCAGGGGTGCGCCCCGACGCGAGCGCGGAGCGCCGGTTTCGCTTCGAGCTGGCCGCACATCCGGGTTCTGTGAGACAGGCCCGGCACCTGACCCATGCCCGGTTGTCGGGCTGGCAGGTCTGCGCGGACACCTGTGACACGGCGGATCTGGTCGTCTCCGAGCTGGTCACGAACGCCATCGTGCACACCGCGAGCCGGCGCATCGTGTGCGAGCTGCACGACGCCGACGACCTGGTGCGGATAGCCGTACGGGACGAGGGGTGCGCTCCCGGTGAGCCGCGGCCCTCGCCGCAGGGCGCCGAGGACGAACACGGAAGGGGCCTGATGCTCGTGGCGGCCGTCTGCCAAGCCTGGGGTGCCCAGGAGTACGGGCCCGGCCTGCTGGTCTGGGCGGAGCTGTCCCGCACGCCGGACGCCGCCGGCCCCGCCGCTCTGGCGGACGCGATGGGCTTCGCGGACCTGGCGGACGCCACCGACGACGTCTTCGAGGCCGACGCCGCGGGTCTGCCGCACACCGCGGAGGACCTGCCGCGGCTGCCGCACCCGGCGCCGGCCCCGTACACCTCCGGGCCGGCGGGCGGCGCCGAGCTGCCGTTCTCCGCGGTCCCGGCCCGCTCGGGGGGCCGGGAGCCGGACACCGAGGCGCGTGCGGACCTCGGCTGGAGCGCGAAGAAGCCCCCGGCCGACGGCCGGGGTTCCGGGACGCAGGCGTTCCGCGGGACGGGGGCCGAATGGGTGTGAGGGCGACGTCCACCGGGACGGCCCCCCTGCTGACCTTGGACACGCTGGTCCGCCTCCGGCGGGGGCAGCGCGCGTCCGGGGCCCCCAGACGACTCCCCATACCCGACGGCATGACCGTGCCGCTGGGCTGCGACGCGGTGGCGGTGCCCGCGCGCTTCGGCCCGGTGCTCCTGTCCCGGCTGCCGCGTGTCGGCTGCGTCTACGCCGACGCGGCCCAGTGGTGGTGGATCGTCCCCTCCGACTCGGACGTCTCCCTGGACTGGCCCGCGCCCGCCCTGTACGCCACGGGGGCGCTCGTCCCGGAGGCGCCGTCGGTTCCCGGGCTCATCCACAAACCGGAGGGTACGCTTCCGTACACTCCGCCGATCCCCCTGTACCTGGCCGTCTGCCGGGTCATGGGCACACCGCCGGCCTGGTCCAGGTCCGTCACCGCCTGACGGAACCCGTCCGGGCGCGACGCCGCGGGGCACGCGACGGGAGCGCGACGGCGTGAGCGCCCGGCGCCCGAGTGCTTCGGTCCGCCCCGATCCCCGTCGCCGGCACGGGTGGAGGCCGCCATTCCTGGGGAGGGCACCGTGCGTGCGCACTCGGGGGAGGTCACCGGTGGGAAAGAAGCGCGAGCACGCCGATCCGTCGCCGTCGGACTCGGAACGCCTGCTCTTCGGCGGTCCGCTCCGCTACGACACGGGCTGGTCGCAGCACTCCGACGCCTTCCTGGAGCTGGGACTCCGCGCGATGGTGAGGCGGCTCCCCCAGCTGCTCGCGTCCAGTTTCCGGCTGGCCTGGCAGGCGGACCGCGGCGCGGCCCGCACCGTGCTGACCGCCGAGTTCACCCGCGGCGCGGCGCAGGCGGTGAGCCTGCTCGCGGTCAACAGCGTGCTGGGCCGGCTGTTGGCCGACGGCCCGGTCGAGGACCGGCTGCGCGGGGCGGCCCCGGCGCTGGTCACGGTCGCCGCCGTCATGCTGTTCGCCGCGCTGCTGCGGGCGGCCTCGACGTACGCCACGGGACGGCTGGAGCCGAAGGTCGAGCGCGTCGCGACGGAGCTGTACCTGGAGCGGGCGGCGGCCGTGGAGCTGTCCGCGATCGAGGACGACGCGTTCCACAAGCTGCTGGACACCGCGCAGTACGGCGCCGCGTCCGCCCGGCGCATGATCTCGGTCTCCACGCAGGTGGTGAACGCGATGATCTCGCTCGTCGCGGCGGCCGGCGTCCTCACGGTGCTGCATCCCGCGCTGCTGCCGCTGCTGGTCGTGATGACGCTGCCGAGCGCGTGGAGCGCCCTGACGATCGCCCGGCGGCAGTACGCGTCCTACCACGCCTGGGTGCAGCACGCCCGGGCCGGCCGGCTCATCGGCAGCCTGCTCACCGAGCCGGCCGCGGCACCGGAGATCCGCGTGCACGGGGTCGGCCCGTTCCTGCTGCGCCACTTCCGGTCGATGTCGGAGACCGCGGAGGCCGAGCAGGCGAGGCTGGCCGGGCTGGCGGCGCGGACGGGACTGATCGCGGCGGCCTGGACGGGCCTCGCCACGGTGGCGACGTACGCGACCCTCGGCGGGCTGCTGCTGACCGGCACGATGGCACTGTCGGTGGCCGGTACGGCGGTGGTCGCGATCCGCACCGGCTCCGCGAGCCTGGACACCCTCGTCCTGGAGGTCAACTCACTCCACGAGGAGGCCCTGTTCGTGGGCGACCTCCACCGCCTGTACGTGGAGGCGGCGCGGCGCGCGATCCCGGAGGGCGGCGAGCCGCTGCCCGAGGACCCGCGCGAGATCCGCTTCGAGAACGTCACGTTCACCTATCCGGGCAAGGCGGCCCGGCCCGCCCTGGACGAGGTGAGCCTCACGCTGCCGCTGGGCCGGATCATCGCGCTCGTCGGCGAGAACGGGTCGGGCAAGACGACCCTGGTCAAGCTGCTCGCCGGGCTCTACACGCCCGATCACGGCCGGGTCCTGTGGGACGGCGTGGACGCCGCGACGGCGGACCGGCGCGCACTCGCGGAGCGCATCGCGATGGTGGCGCAGGACTTCAAGCGGTGGCCGTTCACGGCCCGCGTCAATGTGGCGGTCGGCCGCTCCTCGGCGCCGCTCACCGACGAACGGCTCGCCTCCTCGGTCGCCGAGGCCGGCGCCCAGCACGTCGTGGCGGACCTGCCGCGCGGGCTCGACACCCTGCTGGCGCGCGGTTTCAGCGGGGGGCACGAGCTGTCCGGTGGCCAGTGGCAGCGGCTGGGGATCGCGCGGGCGGCGTACCGGCGCGGCCGGATCCTGATCGTGGACGAACCCACGGCGGCCCTCGACGCCCGGGCCGAGCTGGAGGTCTTCGAGAAGATCAGGGCGCTGGCGGGCACCGGGCAGACGGTCGTCCTCATCACCCACCGGCTGGCGTCGGTGCGCCACGCCGATCTGGTGCACGTGCTGGCGCAGGGCCGTCTCGTGGAGTCCGGCAGCCCCGAGGAACTGCTGGCCACGGGCGGTGTCTACGCGGAGCTGTACGCGCTCCAGGCCGGTCAGTTCACCACTCCGGTGCGCGCCGGGAGCAGGAACGGGACCACGGCGAAGACGGTGCGGGCCCAGGGCCGGCCCGGAACGAGCCCGCTCGGGAGACCGACGTAGGCGGGACCCCGGGGAAGGCGGGACCCTCGCGGGCCGGCCGCGTCCGGGGCTGCTCGGAAGGCGTGCGAGTACCGGGACGGGGACGCGGCTGAGGCCGAGCAGGCTCAGGAGGCCGGCGCGTCCGTAGGAGATGCGGCTGCCACCCGGGAGGTGGCTGTCACCGGAGAGGCGGCTGACACCGAGCCGCCGAGGATGCCCTCACGAAGGCGCGGTGACGCTCCGTATCGGCCCGGCTCACTCGACGCCGTCCACTCCGCGCACGATCACGAGGAACGCGTCCGTGGAGAGGTCCATGACGACTTCCGCCGCCTGACCCTGCAGACGGCACGCCTGTGCGAACTCCTCCGCCGGCCACGAACCACGCGGCCCACCGGCGGGAAAGCGCTCCAGCACCATTCGCCCGTTCACCCTGCACCTCCATGTCGCGCTGTACTCGTAGAGTTAAACGCCAACGATGGGGTGAACGGCTCGCGTAGTGACGGTACTGAGACGTAGTCGACACCAGTTCACCGCCTTGCGGTGAGGGTTCTCTCACTCTCCGTACACCTGGTGTTCGTCTGAGCACGCATTGCGATCACTTCTGTGGCTTCAGGCTCACCAGTCACACAAATCGTGAGCCTCAGTCCTCGTACTCGTCGTGGTACCGGATCCGCTCGCCGCCCGCCGGAGTGCCCAGCGCCGAGGCCCGGTCCCAGGGCTCCTCCCACTCCTCCTGCCGTCCCAGAGCGGTGAGGTCCAGCAGGGTGGTCGTCGAGCCCAGTCCGTCGAGGCCGCCCTCGTACGTCGAGTACGTGTGGAAGACGCGGTCGCGGTCGCGCAGGAAGCAGCTCATGCCCGGCCGCTCGCCGGTCTCGCCGTCGCGCTCGACGGACACCTCGAAGTCCTGGTTGAAGTCCGTGTCGTAGGCCGAGTACCACGGCACCGTCCAGCCCATCCGGGCCTTGAACGGGAGGATCCTGGTGTACGGCGCCCGGGAGACGGCGGCGAACGCGGTGCCGCGGGCCCGCAGATGCGCCAGGTGGCCGATCTGGTCGAGGAACGCCGAGCAACCGCGGCAGCCCGCGTCCCACTCCGGGGCGAACATGAAGTGGTGGACGACCAGTTGGTGCCGGCCCTCGAAGAGGTCGAGGAGCGTCGCCTTGCCGTCGCCCCCGTCGAACACGTACTCCTTGTCGATCTCCACCATCGGCAGTCCGCGCCGCTCGGCGTTGAGCGCGTCACGCGCGCGGGTGACGGCCTCCTCCTTGGCGAGCAGCTCCTCGCGCGCGACGCGCCACTCCTCGCGCGAGACGATCTGCGGATACGTCATGTGCCCCTCCTGCCGACGGAACGCCTGCCTGCGGAAGGCCCTGCGACGGTGCCTTCCCCGAGGTGGACCGGTCCCGGCCGCGGAACTCATCGGCGCGGTGGGAAGTTTTTCGGCGCGGGCTCCCGCCCGCGCCGTGACGGGCGGTCAGGTGGCGTACCGCTGGGCGCTCCTGACGGGGCGGCGGGACCCCGGGGCGTCCGGGGGTCAGGCCGTGGCCGGGGCGGCGTCCCGGTTCGGGAGGTCCGACGTCCGCAGTCCCGCCCGTTCCCGCTGCCGGGCCAGCTCGTCCAGCAGTTCGGCGATGCGCGCCGTGTGGCGGGAGCCGAGCCGCCCGGTGTCGTCCAGGTGCACGGCGCAGGCCGTGGTGAGGTCCACGAGCCGTTCGAGGGTCGCGGCCACCTCGCCGGTGCCCGCCGAGTGCCGGGCCAGGGCGGGGAGTTCGGCGGCGGCGAGGTCGATCGCGGCGCGGGCCTCGGCCAGCGCGCGGTAGGCCTCGCGGCGCAGGACCCACCGGCCGGACCGGTCGTCCGCCGTGCCGTCGCCGAGGACGTGCGCGAGATAGGCGTCCGCCGCGTGCGCGGCCCGGGTGAGCCGCGCCCGTACCGTCCCTCCACGCTGCCCGAGCGCGGGCAGGTGCCCGACGAGCAGCACGATCCCGCAGGCCAGCAGCGTCTCGCCGATCCGGCTCCACGACGCCTGCGGTTCCCCGCCCACCATCACGAGGGCGAGCACGAGGACGGTGACGACGGCGGTCTGCGCGGCGAAGTGCCTGGTCGCCACGGGGATCAGCGCCCCGCACAGGGCGACCAGCGCCACCAGCCCGCCGGGCCTCGGCAGCAGCGCGGCGAACCCGGCGAACAGGACCGCCCCGAGGAGCGTCCCCGCGGCCCGGCACAGGACGCGTGAGG
This sequence comes from Streptomyces sp. NPDC054842, assembly GCF_053611025.1. Classification (NCBI taxonomy): domain Bacteria; kingdom Bacillati; phylum Actinomycetota; class Actinomycetes; order Kitasatosporales; family Streptomycetaceae; genus Streptomyces; species Streptomyces sp. NPDC054842. Next base: position 17,287 of record NZ_JBSGZN010000033.1, on the reverse strand, counting down.
CGAGCGGCCCCAGGTCGGGCTTGACCAGGAAGACGGCGGTCGCGGGCAGCCAGTACCAGTGCGCGTGCGTCCCGTACCACCGCGTGTGGTGCAGCGCCTGGGCGACGGCGACGGCCGCTCCGAAGGACAGGGCGACCCGCAGTCCGTACTCACGTCCGCCCGCGCCGAGCACGGTGCGCAGCAGGGACCGGGCGGTACGGCGCCGGGTGCGCGTACCCCGCTGCGGGACGGCGGCGCCGCGGTCGAAGGCGTCGGCGGCGTGCAGCAGGGCGTCGTCGAGGGCGCGCAGCTCGGGTGCGGAGCGGGCGGGTGCGGGGAGCGGCCCGCTGCGGCCGCCGGCGCGGACCGCCGCGGCGAGCCTGCGGGGGCCTTCCGCGGCGCGGGCGGGCACCTCGTTCCCGGCCCAGGCGAGGGCGGTCGCGGCCTCGGCGAGGGGCAGCGCCGCGGCGTACCGCGCGTGCAGCCGCCGCTCGGCCGCGGAGCTGGCGCACCGCCGCAGCCGGGGTCCGGACAGGGCGTCCTGCGCGTGGTCGAGCGCGGCGGTGAGGGCGGCGCGGCGGGCGACGGCGTCCGCTCCCCCGGCCGCGTCGAGCAGCGCGGCGACGGCCTCGTAGACGGCGGCGACGGCGTCCCGCTCCCCGTCGAAGCGGTAGTCGCCGGCCGTGGCGGCACCGCGGGTCGGCAGGGCGAGCCGCAGCCCCAGCAGCCAGCCGGCACCGGCGAGGAAGAACAGCGCGCGCTGCCATCCCGGCTCGGGCAGCGGCATGCCCGCGCCGATCGCGGCGGCGACCAGGAGCTGCGTACCCGCTCCGCTCGCGACGGGCCCGACGGCGCTGACGGCTCCGGCGAGCAGCCCGAGACCGGTCAGTACGGCGGTCAGGGCGACGGCTCCGGTGTGCAGCCCGGCGTAGGACCCGACGAGCAGTCCGCCGGCCCCGGCGAGCGCGGGCACGCCGAGCCGTACGACGGCGGTCCGCCTGCTGCCGGGCCGGTCGTTGATGCCGGCGAGCATGGCGCCGAGCGCGGCGGCCACACCGGCGGAGGGCCGGCCGGCGAGCACGGCCGCGAGGAGCAGCGGCCCGGCGGCGAGCGCCCCGCGTACGACCGCGTTCCAGGGGACCGGCCCCCGCTGGGCGCGCAGCGCGTGGGCGAGCCAGGGCGGCGGGGCGGGACGGGAGGTGAGGAGCGGCACGGGACTCCTGTCGTGGACGAGGGCGGGGGTCTGCCTTCGGGCGACATCGGCCGGGCGGTGAGTCAAGGGTAGTTCGTGTTGCCGCCGTGAAGAGGACGAGATCGTTTCCGCGGTGTGACACTTCGGCGGGCTGCCGGTTTCTTCATGAACGCAATCCCGCGACGGCGGTACGGAGCGACGGCCGGGGCCGGTGATCCGGCGGTGCGGGGCGTTCGGGGCAACGGCCGGGCACGGTGACCGGCGGTGCGGGGGCGAGGGGCAACGACTGAGGGCGGTGATCCGGCGGTGCAGAGGCGACGGCAACGACCGGGCGACAGTGACCGGGAGGTGCAGGGCTGCGGAGATCGACCGGGCGCCGGCTGTCCGGCGGGGCGAGGGGTGAGGGACGAAGGGCAACGACCGGGGGCCGGTGAGCCGGTGCGGCGGCAGCGGCAATCGCGACCGCGCCTCGCGCGGCTGGCCCCTCAGCCCCGCTCGGCCCCTCCTCGCCCCCTAGGTCCCGCCCGGTCCCGCCCGGTCCGCCTCGGCACCGGGCCCCGTGCCCGCCCGTCGTGGTGGTCCGGTGCCGCAGAGGGCGCCGCGGGTCAGGTGCCGTCGGGCGTTCGCGCGTGGGCGACGGTGGCGTCGATGAGCTGCCGGGCGGCGGTGACGGCCTCGGCGAGAGTCTCCGGCTCGGGGGTCAGCCGCCCCACGAGCGCGTCGACGCCGCGCAGTCCCGCCCGCTCCAGCAGCCGCTTCTCGTTCGTCACCCACTCCCCCCGGGCCGCGAGGACGGCGTGCCCGGCCTGCGCTGCGGCCGTGGCGAGGGCACCGGCGACCTCGGTGAGGCGGCGCGCGGGCGCGTGGTTGGTTCCGGCGTAGGCGAGGGTGGCTCGGGCTGTGCCGTGCCAGCGTTCGCGGGCGGCTGTCCGGAGTTTGTCCGGGTAGGCCGCGGGGCGGGGCAGCTGTCCGCGCAGCACACGGTTGACGGCCAGTTCGGCGACGACCAGGTAACTGGGGATGCCGGCGAGGTGGAAGAGGAGGGGTTCCACGCGGAAGCGGCCCTCCTCGGCCTCGGCCAGCTCGTGCTCGACCACGTCCAGATCGCGGTAGTGGACGTCGACGCGGCGGCCCTCGACGGTCAGCCAGGCACCGCCGTTGAAGACGCCGCCGCCCCAGCCGCCGATCTCGGAGACCTCGCCCTCCCAGCCGACGGCCCGCAGCTCCGCCGGGTCGAAATGCCCCCGGTAGTAGACCGCCGTGTCCCAGTCGCTGCCCGGCGTGTGGGTGCCCTGGGCGCGGGACCCGCCGAGGGCGACTGCGCGGACGCCGGAGAGGGCGGCGAGCCGGTCGGCCACCTGGTCGAGAAAGGTCACGTCGTCCATCGCGAGGCACCCCCGCTCCGCCGGGCCATTTCCCGTACGGGCGCAGACGCACCGGCCGACGCCCCCAACTCCCCTGGCAACGGAACCCCTTTCACCACACAGCCCCGGATCCACGTCGGCCGGGAAGCGGCACGGGCCATCTTCGTCCACCGGGCAGCAGTCGCCCGTCAGCGGGTACCGGTCGCCGGTGATCGGGCGCCGGTGATCGGGCGCGGGTCAGCGAGCAGGCCCGTCGGCGGGCGCCGGGAGAGGACTGCCGGAAAACCGGCTGCGTCCGCCGCCACCCGGCCCGCATCATCGGCAGGTCGCCCGTCGCCCGCCCCCGCACACCCCGAGGCCTCCATGATCCAGCGTGTCACCGTCCCCGCCCTCTTCCCTCCGCCCTCCTACGCGCACGCCTCCGTCGTCGAGGCGGGCACCAGGCTGGCCTTCCTCGCCGGTTCCGTGCCGCTCGACGCCGAGGGGAACCTCGTCGGCGCGGGCGACCCCGTACGGCAGGCCGAGCGGGTGCTCGCCAACCTGGAAGAGCAACTGCACGCGGTGGGCAGCGACTTGGCCCACGTCGTGGCGACGGACGTGTACGTGGTGAGCGGTGAGCCCGCCGTCCTGTCCGCCGTGTGGCAGGTCGTCGAGGCGTCCGGCCTCAGCGCCGGCCCGCACTCGTCGACGCTGATCGGCGTGGCCTGCCTCGGGTACGCCGGACAGCTGGTCGAGATCACCGCGACGGCCGTCGTGCCCGGCTGACGCCCGCAGCCGGGTCAGCCCTTGGTGTTGCGGGCGAGGTCCAGCGCGTACGACGGCCACCACTGGCCCGCCGCCGGGCCGCCCCGGCACTGCCCGTCCGACTCGCCGGGCCGCTTGATCCACAGGTACGCGTCGGCCAGCGGGTCGCCGGTCCGCTCGGTCGGGGGCGTACCCAGCGCCCGGCCGGGCGGATTGCACCAGTTGTCCGCGCCGGTGTACGGGCCGTTGCCGTTCCGGCTGGTGTCGATGACGAAGTGGGCGCCGCCGAGGTCCTTCGACAGGGCCTTCCCGTACGCCGTACTGGCCTCGGTGGTCTGGAAGTTGGAGACGTTGAGGGCGATGCCGTCGGCGCGCGTGGCCCCGGCGGCCTTGAGCGCGTCGACCAGCCGCCATGCCTCGGGGATCCACCCCGAGTTGCCCGCGTCGAGATACACATGGGTGCGCGGCAGCCGCTGGAGGCGGTCGACGGCGTACGCGAGCAGCGCGTACCGCTCGCTCGGCACGACCCGGGTGCAGCCGGCCACGACCTGGGCGACGGCGTCCGGTTCCACGATCACGTAGGCGTCCCGGTCGCCGATCCCGGCCGCGAACTGGTCGACCCAGGCGCGGTATTCGGCCGGTCCCGGGGCGCCGCCGTGGGAATAGGCGCCGCAGTCGCGGTTCGGGACGTAGTACGCCACGAGTACGGCCGTACGCCCCCGCGAGGCGGCCGCGGCCGTCCGCTCGCGTACCGGCGGCTCCGGGTCGGAGCCGCTGATCCACTCGGCTTGGGCGCGGGTCGCGATGCGGTCCATGAGCGCGGCGTCGGCGTCCCGGCCCGCGGCGCGGTACTCGGCGGACTGCCTGGCGGCGCGGGAATCGGGGTTCACCCAGAACGGCTCGTCCGCCCCTGAGGCACGGGTGCAGCAGAGACCCACCAGGGCGAGGGAGGCAAGGGCGCTGAACAGCGGTCTGGGCACGGCCGACTCCGTTTCCGCCGCCGGTGCGGGCGAGGGCGGCGGCTGGTCAGGCTCCGGAGTCTGCTGACAGCACGCCCGCCCTCCCTGCCGTGGGCCGTCGGATCGCCGGGATTTCACTCCGACGGCGGGTGCCTCGCGGCGGAACCGGCGGCGGCCTCGCACCCGGGACGATCGCGTCCGCAGCCGTGCCGGAACGGGCGCGCGGAACGCCCCACCTGTGACGTCACCGCCGGCGGCTGCTGGCCGGTGACCGGCGGGTCATGGGTCAGCGTCGCGCGTACGTGTCGGTCGCCGCGACCAGCAGGTCGACCACGCCCGGCGCGCCCGCGTCGTGTCCGGCTTCGTCGACAAGGGTCAACTCGCTGTCAGGCCACGCCTGGTGGAGGCGCCAGGCGGTGCCGAGGAGGTTGCCGAAGTCGAGGCTGCCCTGGACGAGTGTGCCCGGGATGCCCTTGAGCAGCGGGGCGTCACGCAGGACGACGCCCTCGTCGTTGCCCTCGCCGAGGAAGTGGCTGTTGCCGAAGTAGTGCGTGACCGTGCGGGCGAAGCCCATGCGGAAGTCCGGGTCCTCGTAGCGCGGCACCGATCGCGGCGGCGCCGGCACGATCGCCGTCTCCCAGTCGGTCCAGGCCCGTGCGGCGCGCGCCCGCACCCGCGGGTCGGGCGATTCGAGCAGCCGGTGGAAGGCGGCGGCGAGATCGCCGTCCCGTGCGTCCTCGGGCAGTTCGGCGAGGAACCGCGCGAAGGGCTCGGGGAAGATCGTGCCGAGTCCCCTGGTCAGCAGGGCGACTTCGGGATCGGAGCCGGTGGCGACTCCGGTCAGGACCAGCTCGGACACCACGTCCGGATGCGTCTGCGCGTACCGCAGCCCCAGCGCCGAACCCCACGACACGCCCCACACCAGCCACCGTTCGATCCCCAGCAGCTGTCGCAGCAGCTCCAGATCGGCGATCAGGTGGGCGGTGGTGTTGACGCTCATGTCCGTGCCGTACGCGCTCGCGGGCGGGGTCGAGCGGCCGGCGCCCCGCTGGTCGAGCAGCACGATCCGGTAGGCGGCGGGGTCGAAGTAGCGGCGGAAGCCGGGGGTGCAGCCGGACCCGGGGCCGCCGTGCAGGACGACCGCGGGCTTCCCCTCGGGGTTTCCGCAGACCTCCCAGTACACGTGGTTGCCGTCGCCGACGTCGAGCATGCCCCGGTCGTGGGGTTCGATCTCCGGGTAGAGCGCCATGGCCCGAGACTAGGGCCTGCCGTGCGGGGCCGGACCGCCCGGGACCAGCGCAGGTCATGGCCGGCCGGACCCGGACGACCGTCCCCGGCCCGCCTCCGGGAGCGTCGGCAGCCCCGCGCTCCCCGCCGCCGCGCGCAGCACGTCCCGCAGCATCAGCGGGGTCAGCCGTCCCGTGAAGGTGTTCCGCTGGCTGACGTGGAAGCAGCCGAACAGGTCCAGGGAGCTTCCCTCGCCCTCCAGGGTCACCCGGGCGCCGTGCCCGAAGGCGGGCCGGGGCCTGGGCACCTGCCACCCCGCCTCGGCGAACGCGGGGAGCGCGGCCTGCCAGCCGAACGCTCCGAGCACCACCACCGCCCGCAGCGAGGGCCTCAGCAGCCGCAACTCGCTCAGCAGCCAGGGCCGGCAGGTGTCCCGCTCCTCGGGCGTCGGCTTGTTGGCCGGCGGAGCGCAGTGCACCGGCGACGTGATCCGTACGCCGTACAGCGTGAGCCCGTCGTCGGCGCTCTCCGCGGTCCCCCGCGACGCCAGGCCGACGTCGTGCAGCGCCGCGTACAGGACGTCGCCCGACCGGTCGCCGGTGAACATCCGGCCCGTCCGGTTGCCGCCGTGCGCGGCCGGGGCGAGTCCGACGACCAGCAGTGAGGCGTCGGGGGGCCCGAAGCCGGGGACGGGGCGTCCCCAGTACGTCCAGTCGGCGAAGGCGGCGCGTTTGGTGCGGGCCACCTCCTCCCGCCAGTCGACCAGGCGCGGACAGGCCCGGCATCCGGTGATGCGGGCGTCGAGTTCGGCCAGGCTGCTGTCCATCCCACCACCGTACGACCGCTCCGGGCCCGGCTGATCGTGGGCGGTGCCCGGCGGGCGGAAAAGGCGTGAGGCCCGGCCGCCACCGGGGCTAAGGTCGAGGCATGGCTTCTGAGGGTGCTGACGAGGACGAGGCGGGTACGGAGGGCGCACACGGCTCCGACGACCCGGCGGCTGCCGCCCGGGCGGCCGGCCCGCGGACCGGCGAGAGCGTGCGGGTCGACAGCTGGATCTGGTCCGTACGGCTCGTGAAGACCCGCTCCATGGGCGCCACCGCCTGCCGTGGCGGCCATGTCCGGGTCAACGGTGAACGCGTCAAGCCCGCCTACGCGGTCCGGGTCGGCGACGAGGTCCGCCTGCGCCACGCGGGCCGGGAACGCGTCGTCGTGGTGAAGCGCGTGATCCGCAAGCGGGTCGGACCGCCCGTCGCCGCCGAGTGCTACGTGGACAACAGCCCGCCGCCCCCGCCGCGCGAGGCCGTCGCCCCGGCGGGCATCCGGGACCGCGGTGCGGGCCGCCCGACCAAGCGGGACCGCCGCGAGCTGGAGCGTCTGCGCGGTCTCGTCCGGCCGGACGGCGACCCGGAGAAGCCCTGAGCGACGGGGCCCGCCCGACCCCGGTACGAGGGCCCGACCCGGCACGCGTCCCGACCGGCACCCGGCACCCGACCCGCCCGGTACGCGCACACGGCCCGGCCGCGCGCGTACCGATCCGGCCGGTACGCGACCGGCCGGATCGTCGCTCTCGCACCGGGGCGGGCCCGGCCCCGCCCCTCACCGCCGCACGGCGTCGAGGGCTCCCCGGTGGTCCGGGGAGCCCTCGACGTCGTGCGGCCGGGCCGAAGGGCCTCGGTGCCCGCGGGATCACACGCGCCGCCGCACCACCCTCACCAGCTCGGCGTTGTGGCTCCTGCGCGCCCAGGCGATCAGCGCGAGCGGCAGCATCAGGATGAGCGGGGTCGCCGGGTAGGGCCCGTGGATCGCGGTGACGTTCACGATGAAGGCGCCGACCATCAGGGCGCTGAGGGACACCGCCGCCACCGAGGACAGCAGCGGGACCAACAGGGCGACGCCTCCGGCGAGTTCGAGGACGCCGATGGTGTACATCCCCGGGCTGCCCCAGCCCAGCTTGTCGAAGCCCTCGGCGGCCGACGGGTGCGCGATCAGCTTGGGCAGGGCGCTCGCCAGGACGAAGAAGAGACCGAGCACGGTCTGCAGCACGGTCAGGGAGATCTGGGCGCGGCGGCTGCGGACGGTACGGCCGGCGGCGGGGCCGACGGAGGCGGCGTTGGCGACGGGGGCGGCGGTCTCGGACATCGTGGTCTCCTGTGCGAAGCGGGTGGTTGCTGTCGAGAGGTAGACACCCGGTCCGCCCGGAACTCATCGCTGCGGCCCGCTATGTGTGGCGGTGACCGCGCTGGACCCGCGGGAGCGGTCGCCGGCCCGGAGCCGCTCCGTCACGGCCTCACGACGTCCGCCGATGTGCGGACCGGTTCCCCGCGGGGGCTGCCCCCGGCTGCGCGCGGAGACTCCGTCGGCGCTCCGCGCTCCCTCCCGGAGGCCGCGCCCGGAGACGCTCTCGGGGCCCCGCGCTCCCGACCGAAGACCCTGCCCGGAGACGCCCTGGGCACCGCACTCCACCCGCGGGCCCCGTGGCCCCGTCGCCCCGGCCGCCGTCCCTGGTGGACGTGCGGGACGGAGAGTACGTTTTTCCTCAGAGAGCGGTGATGGCGATGCGTACGGGCAGTGAGCCGACGACAGCACGCAGTGCGCTGCGGCTGCGCCTCTGGCTGAGCGTCTGGGGGCTGGTCTGGGCGACCGGCGGGACAGCCGTGTTCGCGCTCGCCGGGCGGCCCGGGTGGGCCGCGGCCTGCGGCGTGCTGTGGCTGATCATCACCGTGGACCTGGTCATGGTCCTCAGGCACATCCGGCAGGGGCCGCACTACCAGCCGGGCCCCGACGTCCCGCCCTACAGTCCACCGGAGCACCGGCACCCGTAGGACGCACCCGGGTACGCGCGTTCCCGTCCGGCGGCGGAACCGCCGGACGGGCCCCGGGCCCCGGAGTGGTCAGGAGTCGAAGCGGGCGGCTTCCAGGTACTGCGGCTTCGGGTCGAGCGCGGCGGCGAGCCTGAAGTGCCGCTTGGCCTGGTCCGGGCGCCGTTGGCGCTCATAGGTGCGGGCCAGCGCGAAGTGCGCGAACGCGTTGTCCGGCTCGCGCTCCAGGACGATGGTGAACTCCAGCTCCGCGGGGCGCAGTTGCGCGGCGGCGAAGAAGGCACGGGCGCGCAGCAGCCGGGCGGCCGTGTTCTCCGGGTGCGCGGCGATGACCGAGTCGAGCAGCTTGACCGCGCCCCGCGGGTCGCGGGCGTCGAGCAGTTGCTCGGCGGCACGGAAGTCGATGACGTGCGTCTCCGGGGTACGTCCGGTGGAACCGCTGGTGTCGGGCACGGCTGAGTCCTTCCCTCACTGCAACGGTTCAACGCCCCCGGCGGCGGCCGCTATTCCTGGGGCGTGCGGGCCCTGCGGACGAGATCGGCCCACACCTCCCCGACCCGTTCCCGCAGCCGGTCGAGCGGCACGTCGTTGTCGATGACCACGTCCGCGATCTCCAGGCGCTGCTCGCGCCGGGCCTGGGCTGCCATCCGGGCGCGGGCGTCCTGCTCGGTCATGCCGCGCAGCCGGACGAGCCGGTCGAGCTGGGTCTCGGGAGCGGCGTCCACGACGACCACGAGGTCGTACAGCGGCGCCAGTCCGTTCTCCGTGAGCAGCGGCACGTCGTGGACGACGACGGCGTCCGGCGCCGCGGCGGCCTCCAGGTCGCGGGAGCGGGCCCCGACCAGGGGGTGCACGATCGAGTTGAGGACGGCGAGCCTTTCCGGGTCGGCGAAGACGATCGAGCCGAGCCGGGGGCGGTCCAGGCCGCCGTCGGGGGCGAGCACCTCCTCGCCGAAGGCCTCGACGACCGCCGCGAGCCCGGGGGTGCCGGGCGCGACGACCTCGCGCGCGATCCTGTCCGCGTCGATCAGGACGGCGCCGTGCTCCACGAGCAGCCGCGACACCTCGCTCTTGCCGGCTCCGATACCGCCGGTCAGGCCCACCTTCAGCATGACCGGAAGCTTAGGGCCTGGTCCGGGAGGCGCCGGGCGGGACCCCGGTCAGCCGTCGCCCTCGCGTTCGGCGAGGAACTTCTCGAACTCCTGGCCGATCTCGTCGGCGGACGGGATCTCGACGGGTTCCGCCAGCATGTTGCCCCGGGTCTCGGCGCCCGCGGCGGCGTCGTACTGGTGCTCCAGCCCCTGGACGAGGGCGACGAGCTCCTCGTCGCCCTCCTGGATCTGCCGGTCGATCTCCGTCTGCGTGCGGTGCGCCTCGGTGCGCAGGCCGTGCGCGATGCCCGGGAGCACCAGGCCGGTGCCCGCGGTGATGGCCTCCAGGACCGTCAGCGCGGCGTCCGGGTAGGGCGAGCGGGCGATGTAGTGGGGCACGTGCGCGGCGACGCCGAGCACGTCGTGTCCGGCCTCCATGAGGCGGTACTCGATCAGGGACTCCGCGCTGCCGGGGACCTGCGCCTCCTCGAAGGGGCTGCGGTGCCCGGGCACCAGGTCGGTGCGGTTGCCGTGCGGGGTGAGGCCGACGGGGCGCGTGTGCGGGACGCCCATGGGGATGCCGTGGAAGTTCACGGACAGCCGGACCCCGAGCCGCTCCACGATCTGCTGGACGGCGGCGGCGAAGCGCTCCCACTCGACGTCCGGCTCGGGGCCGGACAGCAGCAGGAAGGGGGCTCCGGTGGCGTCCTGGACGAGCCGCACCTCCAGCGTGGGCTCCTCGTAGTCGCTCCAGCGGTCGCGCTTGAACGTGAGCAGCGGGCGGCGCGCCCGGTAGTCCACGAGCCGGTCGTGGTCGAAACGGGCCACGACCTGGTGGGGCAGCGAGTCGAGCAGCCGGTCGACGATCTGGTCGCCGGTCTCGCCCGCGTCGATGTATCCGTCGAAGTGGTAGAGCATGACAAGGCCGGCCGACTCCTGGGCGAGCGCCATGTCGACGACGGCCAGGCCCTTCGGCTCCCATGCGTACAAACCCTGCGGATCAAGCACAGTGACCGCTCCTCCTCGTGTTCCTCCTCGACAACGTGGTCAGGAGGACGCGCATTCCCGAAGCGGGGCACGGTGCGCCGGTTTTCGCCCCGGCCGGCGGCGCCCGGGGGAACGCACCGCGGGCCCGCACCCCGAAGGGTGCGGGCCCGCAGTGTCAGCCCGTGCTAGCGGTGAGCGGTCAGCTCTGGCCGCCGGCCAGCTTCTCGCGCAGCGCGGCCAGCGCCTCGTCCGACGCCAGGGCGCCGGAGTTGTCGTCCGACTCCGAGGAGTACGAACCGCCGCCGCCACCGGAGGCGGCCGGAGCCGCGCCCGGGGTGGCGACACCCTCGGCCTCGGCCTGGGCGTCCGCCTCGCGGGACTTGATGACCTGGGCCTGGTGCTGCTCGAAGCGCTGCTGCGCCTCGGCGTACTGGCCCTCCCACGCCTCGCGCTGGGTCTCGTAGCCCTCGAGCCAGTCGTTGGTCTCGGGGTCGAAGCCCTCGGGGTAGATGTAGTTGCCCTGGTCGTCGTACGACGCGGCCATGCCGTACAGCGTCGGGTCGAACTCCACCGAGGCCGGGTCGGCACCGAAGGACTCGTTGGCCTGCTTCAGCGAGAGGCTGATGCGACGGCGCTCGAGGTCGATGTCGATGACCTTGACGAAGATCTCGTCGTTGACCTGGACGACCTGCTCCGGGATCTCCACGTGGCGCTCGGCCAGCTCGGAGATGTGGACCAGGCCCTCGATGCCCTCGTCGACGCGCACGAACGCGCCGAACGGAACGAGCTTCGTGACCTTGCCGGGGACGACCTGCCCGATCTGGTGCGTGCGGGCGAACTGCTGCCACGGGTCTTCCTGCGTCGCCTTCAGCGACAGGGAGACACGCTCGCGGTCCATGTCGACGTCGAGGACCTCGACGGTGACTTCCTGGCCGACCTCGACAACCTCGGAGGGGTGGTCGATGTGCTTCCAGGACAGCTCGGAGACGTGAACCAGACCGTCGACGCCGCCGAGGTCGACGAACGCACCGAAGTTGACGATCGAGGAGACGACGCCGGAGCGGACCTGACCCTTCTGCAGGGTCGTGAGGAACGTCTGGCGCACCTCGGACTGGGTCTGCTCGAGCCAGGCGCGGCGGGACAGGACCACGTTGTTGCGGTTCTTGTCCAGCTCGATGATCTTCGCCTCGAGCTCCTTGCCCACGTAGGGCTGGAGGTCGCGGACACGGCGCATCTCGACGAGGGAGGCCGGCAGGAAGCCACGGAGGCCGATGTCGAGGATGAGACCACCCTTGACGACCTCGATGACGGTACCGGTGACGATGCCGTCCTCTTCCTTGATCTTCTCGATGGTGCCCCAGGCACGCTCGTACTGGGCGCGCTTCTTCGAGAGGATCAGGCGGCCTTCCTTGTCCTCCTTCTGGAGAACAAGGGCTTCGATCTCGTCACCGACGGCGACGACCTCGTTGGGGTCGACGTCGTGCTTGATCGAGAGCTCGCGGCTCGGGATGACACCTTCGGTCTTGTAACCGATGTCGAGCAGGACCTCGTCCCGGTCGACCTTCACGATGACGCCGTCGACGATGTCGCCGTCGTTGAAGTACTTGATCGTCTCGTCGATCGCGGCGAGGAAGGCTTCCTCGTTACCGATGTCGTTGACCGCAACCTGCGGGGTGGTGGCGGTGGTCTCGGTGCTGCTCGTCATGTGGGAAAGGGCTCCGGTACGGACAGTGAGTCGTAGGTACTGCTTACGCCGGGAGCCCGTTTCGCTCTGAAGAAGCCGGACAGCCAAGGAAGCGCCAGATCCGGTGGTGCCCGGTGAGGGGCACTGCCGTCGGCGCCTCGAAAACCGAGGGGACATACAACAGATGCGAGCGCAGCCTGCTACGTCTGAGGAGCGCAGGCCCGCAGCGCAACTTGTAGCATACGGGGGCAGCCGGGCAGGGTCAATGCGCGAAGGCGCACACCCGGGGCGGATCGCCGCATACCCGGCACAAGTCCCGTCCCTGGAGGCCGTATCGGCCCCCAAGACCTCTCCGGTGACACACCGGGGACGCCTGGACGGACGAGCCCGCAGACTAATACGAGGGAGCCGATCATCCAAGAGCACGAACAGCCCACCGACGCGGTCGACGGACCGGCGGAGCCGGAGGCGACCCGGCGTGACGCGGACGGCACGGAGAGCACCCGGGCCAACCGGGGCTGGTGGGACCGGAACGCGGACGACTACCAGGTCGAGCACGGCACCTTCCTGGGCGACGACCGTTTCGTCTGGGGTCCCGAGGGGCTCGACGAGGTGGAGGCCGAGCTGCTCGGCCCGCCGGAGGACCTGAAGGGCAAGGACGTCCTGGAGATCGGCGCCGGCGCCGCCCAGTGCTCCCGCTGGCTGGTCTCCCAGGGAGCCCGTCCGGTCGCCCTGGACCTCTCCCACCGCCAGCTCCAGCACGCGCTGCGCATCGGGGGCGGCGTGCCGCTCGTCGAGGCCGACGCGGGCGCCCTGCCGTTCGCGGACGGCTCCTTCGACCTGGCGTGCTCGGCGTACGGCGCGCTGCCCTTCGTCGCCGACCCGGTCCGCGTGCTGCGCGAGGTGCACCGGGTGCTGCGTCCCGGCGGCCGCTTCGTCTTCTCGGTGACGCACCCGATCCGCTGGGCCTTCCCCGACGAGCCGGGTCCCGAGGGCCTGACCGTCGCCGCCTCCTACTTCGACCGCACTCCGTACGTCGAGCAGGACGAGGAGGGCCGCGCGGTGTACGTCGAGCACCACAGGACGGTCGGCGACCGGGTGCGCGACGTCGTGGCGGGCGGTTTCCGGCTGGTCGACCTCGTGGAGCCGCAGTGGCCCGCCTGGAACACCCAGGAGTGGGGCGGCTGGTCCCCGCTGCGCGGCAACCTGATCCCGGGGACCGCGATCTTCGTGTGCGAACGCGGCTGACGTCCCCCATCCTCCCCCTGCCTCTCACACGCGCGCGTGTGAGAGGCAAGGCCGCGTGAGGAGAAGTCCGCGGCCGTACGAGACTGGGGGCGTGATCCGTACCGACGCCCTCGACCGGCTGCCCGTCCGTTCCGCCGTGCCCGCGCTGCGCGCCGCCCTGGACGAGCACGGGACCGCGGTGCTGTGCGCGCCGCCGGGGACCGGCAAGACCACGCTCGTGCCGCTGGTCCTGGCCGGTCTCACCGGCGACGGGCCCGCGCGCCGGGTCGTCGTCGCCGAGCCCCGGCGGATCGCCGCCCGGGCCGCCGCACGCCGGATGGCGTGGCTGCTCGGGGAGAGGACCGGCGAGAGCGTCGGCCACACCGTGCGCGGCGAGCGGGTCGTCGGGCGGCACACGCGCGTGGAGGTCGTGACGACCGGCGTGCTGCTGCAACGGCTCCAGCGCGACCAGGAACTCGCCGGCGTGGACGTGGTGGTGCTGGACGAGTGCCACGAGCGGCATCTGGACGCCGACACCGTCGCCGCCTTCCTCCTGGACGTGCGGGCCGCGCTCCGCCCGGAGCTGCGGCTGGTCGCCGCGTCCGCCACCACCGACGCGGCGGGCTGGGCCCGGCTGCTCGGCGACGCGCCGGTGGTCGAGGCGCGGGGTGTCTCGTACCCGGTGGACGTGGTGTGGGCGCCGCCCGCCCGGCCGGTGCGGCCGCCGCACGGGATGCGCGTGGACCCGGCCCAGCTGACGCATGTCGCGTCGGTGGTGCGGCGGGCGCTGGCGGAGCACGAGGGGGACGTCCTGTGCTTCCTGCCCGGGGTCGGCGAGATCGCGCGGGTCGCCGGGCAGCTCGGGAACGCGGCCGGCGCCGAGGTGCTCCAGGTGCACGGGCGGGCTCCGGCGGCCGTGCAGGACGCGGTGCTGTCGCCGGGGGCGGGGCGCCGGGTGGTGCTCGCCACCTCGGTGGCCGAGTCGTCGCTGACGGTCCCCGGGGTGCGCGTGGTCGTCGACTCGGGGCTCGCGCGGGAGCCGCGGGTGGACCACGCGCGCGGGCTGAGCGCGCTGGCGACCGTACGGGCCTCGCAGGCGGCGGGGCGACAGCGGGCGGGGCGTGCCGGGCGTGAGGCGCCGGGTGTCGTGTACCGGTGCTGGACGGAGGCCGAGGACGTGCGGCTGCCCCGTTTCCCCGCCCCCGAGATCAAGGTGGCCGACCTGACGGCGTTCGCCCTCCAGGCGGCCTGCTGGGGCGACCCGGACGCGTCGGGACTGGCCCTGCTCGACCCGCCGCCGACCGGGGCGATGGCGGCGGCGCGGACCGTCCTGGCGGCCGTCGGCGCGGTGGACCCGGCGGGGCGGGCGACGCAGCGGGGGGTGCGGATGTCCCGGCTCGGCCTGCATCCGCGGCTGGCCCGTGCCCTGCTGGACGCGGCACCCGAGGTCGGCGTGGAGCGGGCCGCCGAGGTGGTCGCCCTGCTGAGCGAGGAGCCGCCGCGGGAGTACGGCGACGATCTCGCCGCGGCCTGGCGGACGGCCCGGCGCGGGGGTGACGCGTACGCGGCGCGCTGGCGCACGGAGGCCCGACGGCTGCGGACGGCGGTCGGCGGCTCCGGCACGTCCGGTCCCCGGGCGGCGGAGGGTTCCGGCACGCCGGGGCGGGGTTCCGCGGGCGGCGACGCGGGGACACCCGCCCGGGACGGGCACGGCGGACCCGAGGAGCCCGAGAAGCTCGGGGACGACCGGGTCGCCGGTCTCGTGGCCGCTCTCGCGTTTCCCGAGCGGGTCGCGCGGGCCCAGGGCGGTTCGTATCTCATGGTGTCCGGGACGCGGGCCGAGGTCGGGGACGGTTCGGGGCTGCGCGGCGCGCCCTGGCTGGCCGTCGCCGTGGCCGACCGGCCGGTGGGCGCCGGGCACGCGCGCGTACGGCTCGCGGCGTCCGTCGACGAGGGGACGGCGCGGCGGGCGGCGGGCACCCTGCACGCCGAGGGCGACGAGGTCGGCTGGACCGACGGGGACGTGGTCGCGCGGCGGGTCGAGCGGCTCGGGGCGGTGGAGCTGACGGTACGGCCGATCCGGGACGCCGGCCCCGGGCTCGTACGGGAGGCGCTGGTGACCGGGCTGCGCGAGGAGGGGTTCGGGCTGCTGCGGTGGACGCGGGACGCCGAGGCGCTGCGGCAGCGGCTGGCGTTCCTGCGGCTGCATCTCGGCGAGCCCTGGCCCGATGTCGCCGACGACGCGCTCCACGCGCGCGTGGACGAGTGGCTGGAGCCCGAGCTGGGCCGGGCGAGGCGCCGCGCCGATCTGGCGCGGATCGACGCGGGGCAGTCCCTGGCGCGCCTGCTGCCGTGGGCCTCGGGGCAGGCGGCGCGCCTGGACGAGCTGGCGCCCGAGCGGATCGAGGTGCCCAGCGGGTCCAGGGTCCGCGTCGACTACGGCGATCCGGAGCGGCCGGTCCTGGCGGTGAAGCTCCAGGAGATGTTCGGGCTCCAGGAGTCACCGGCCGTGGCGGGGGTGCCGGTGCTGGTGCACCTGCTCTCGCCCGCCGGGCGTCCGGCCGCGGTCACGGCCGACCTCGCGTCGTTCTGGCGGGACGGGTACCGGTCCGTGCGGGCGGAGCTGCGCGGGCGGTACCCGAAGCACCCGTGGCCGGAGGATCCGGCCGCCGCCGAGCCGACCCGCCACACGAACGCGCGGCTCAGGCGCTGACCGGAGCCGGTTCCGGCCGGTCGGCGGGGGCCGGCCCGTCCGGTCCCCGCCGTCCGCGGGCCTCCAGGTACAGGGACAGCGCCAGCAGGCCCACGCCGAGGACGAGGAGGCCCCAGGGCAGGTACGTGGTCATGAGCAGGATCACCGTGCGTTGGGACTCGACCAGGGACACCGTCGACTCGATGTAGTCCTCGCGCATCTTGACGTGCCCGGCGAAGGCGGTGACCTTGTCGCGGCCTCCGAGGAGGCCGCCGCCGCGCAGTTCCTCGCGGTGGATCTCCTCGCCGTAGACGGGGGCGCCGGTGACGGGCTCGACCCAGAACTTGCGCACGGTGGTGTACCAGCGGGTGGTGCCGCTCTTCGCGACGGACTCGGCGGTGATGCCCTCGACCGGCATGACCTGGGGGAACGGGACCTCTGTCCAGGGGACGGTCTGCTCGAAGCGGTACACCTCGACGCCCCGGAAGTCCTCGGTGCCCTTGTAGTGGATGGGGGCCGAGGTGCGGGTCTGCGCGTCGAAGTACTCGTAGTCCCGCCGCTCCGTCCGGAAGGGCCACTTGAACTCGATGCCCTCCCTGCGCACGGGGGTGCCGTCGACCATCTCACCGGTGGCGTGGACGGGTTCCTGGGTGTGCGCGTCGAAGATGTACCGCTCGGGCAGCTTGGAGACCATCGCGCCGTCGGGGCCCTCCACGTAGGACAGGGAGTCCCAGACGACGACGTCGCGGCCCGCCGTCCGCTCGATCGCCTCGGACGCCTCCACGTTCCCCTTGAGGGTCTGCACGACGGTCACCCGGGAGACCTTCTCGGCTTTCATGGTCCCGTAGTCGAGCAGGGTCGCGTCCTTGGCCTCCAGGACCATGTCCTGGTACTGGCCGGCGGGGATCTTCGCGAGCCGCGGGAAGGCGTACCAGCGCACCAGCGGGGACAGCGCCGTGCAGAACACGGCGAGGGCGAGCAGGACGAGGCTGGCCTTGCGTCGCATCTCGGCGGCCCTCCCTGTGCGTCGGGGACGTCTACGGGTGCTCGGGGACGGTGGTGAGGAGCGGTTTCGGCGAGGTCGTACCGGACGGCGGGCCCAGGGCCGTGACCGTGAGGACCAGGGCGAGCGCGACGGCCAGACCGGTCGCGGCGGCGATCAGGGCACGCATAGCGGAGCCTCCCGGCCGACGGGCCACCCGAATCCGTTGCGGGGAACGGGAACTGATACATCGTCAGGTCGGGCACCGTAGCAACGGCGGGGCGAGATGAGAACACGTGGCGCACAGACGGCGGCGCCCCTCCGGAGCAGACCGGAGGGG